>CALCSP010000381.1 GCA_937893785.1 uncultured Verrucomicrobiales bacterium | reverse complement strand
TCCGTCAGATCCTCCGCAGTGCGCTTGGTAAGAGTTGTCACCAAAACACGGTTGCCCTCCTCACTGGCACTGCGACATAATTCAATGGTCTCGTCAATTTGTCCTTCCAGTGGTCTGAGATCCACCACGGGATCTAGCAGTCCGGTCGGACGAATCAACTGCTCAACCACCAGACTGCCCCCTTCTGTGGTGACATCAAACCGCTCAAGAGGCTGCGCCGCACCTGAAATTTTTGGCAACAGTGTGCTAACCGGCTCCCCACGCTTGATTCGCTCCTTGGCACTCGGAATAAACCCGACATTACCAACCACGCTGTTCTCGATCTCAAAGCGGGCCGGAGTGGCACTGACATAAATGCGCTGGCCTGTCATCTCCATGAACTCCGGAAATCTCAGGGGACGATTATCCAGTGCGCTTGGCAATCGAAAGCCGAAGTCTACAAGCGTTGTCTTTCGGGATTTATCCCCCTCGTACATACCGCCGACCTGGGGCACAGTAGCGTGTGATTCATCCATGATGGTCAAAAAACCCTCCGGAAAGAAATCCAGCAGTGTAGAGGGGCGGGAGCCGGGTTCGCGGTTGCCCAGATGACGGGAATAATTCTCAATACCCTGACAAAAACCCATTTCCTGCATCATCTCGATATCATACTCTGTCCGCTGACGGATGCGTTGCGCCTCGATGTATTTCTCGTCTTTTTCAAAACTGGCAACCTGTTCCTCAAGTTCTGCGCGAATTGCCTTTATGGCTCGCTTCATCTTGTCGGCAGGAGTAACGAACTGCTTTGCTGGATAAAAAGTATAGCTGTCGATACGCGAGGTAATGTTGCCTGTTAAAGGATCAAAACTGGAAATACGTTCAATTTCATCACCAAAGAACTCCACTCGAATTGCCTCATTCTCGAGATATGCGGGGACCACATCCACCACATCGCCACGCGCGCGAAACTTACCGCGGTTAAACTCAATATCGTTACGCTCATAGAGCATATCCACCAACCTGCAAAGGAACAAGTCCCTGTCCATTTCCATACCGGTGTGTATTGGACACATCATGTCCTTGTAATCCTCGGGAGAGCCAAGGCCATAGATGCAGGAGACACTTGCCACTACCAGCACATCACTGCGCGTTAGCAATGATCCCATAGCCGACAAGCGCAGACGTTCAATCTCATCATTAACCGACGAGTCCTTCTCAATATAGGTGTCAGTGCGCGGGATGTATGCCTCAGGTTGGTAATAATCAAAGTATGAGACGAAATACTCCACGGCATTTTCCGGGAAAAAGTTCTTAAACTCAGAATAAAGCTGGGCTGCAAGCGTCTTGTTATGCGACATAACCAGAGTGGGTCGACCAATCTCAGCTATCACGTTTGCCATGGTGAAGGTCTTCCCAGAACCGGTAACACCTAGTAATGTCTGGTGTTGGTTTCCAGCACCAACTGACTTGACCAACTTGGCGATAGCCTGCTGCTGGTCACCGCACGGTTGATAGTCAGACTTTAACTGGAAATCTCGGGACATTCGCCCATTACCAACCACGATCCGGAAGAAATCACAAGCACCGGAACGATGTAGCTCGCCTAGGAGTTCCCCTGCGGTGGATTTATCTCATCTCCGGCAACCTCCATATCCCAGCGGTCCCCACAACCTGAGCAGCGGTAAGCCACCCAATCTCCGGCACAGAAACCGAATTCCGGCTCGTCCACCATGCGGTGCGCCTTCTGACCGCAATCCACACAAATAATCACCTCCGGAATTTCCACTTTCTCTACACGTCTTCTCCGCGCCCCTTCTCAGAACGTGCTGTATCCGCGGCGGCACTCACGAGAACCCCAGCCGGAATTGCCAAACCAGTCACAAAAACCAGCACCTGAAACCATTCTATCTCCATTGTTAATGCCCCTATTTAAAAACGGGCACCTAACAAATCATTGTTTTTATAAAAAATCTAATAATTTTCAATCTTTGCTGTTTAAAATCGCTGACGAGACAGCAAAACTGGTGTTTTAAAGAGCAAAAGAATATGGAAACACTCTCAATTACTGAGTTAAAGGCACAGGCGGATGTGAATCCCGGGGAATATGCCGTGCATGCCCAGATTGCAACACTTGCCGCCAAGCAAACACGTACGGGCAAGCCTTACTTCGAAATCACGCTTGCAGACTCGGCCGGAGAAATCAAAATCAAGATCTGGCAGGATACGCCTGGATTTGCCAAGGCGGAATCCCTACGGGAAGAAGACTGGGTGATGGCCAAAGGGTTCTGGTCCTTCAATGACTATGGACTGGATGCTAGGGACTGTGAACTGCAATCCCTTCAGGAGGAGGACATTGCTGCCGTATTAGCAGGTGATGAAGCCACCCGTGCCAAGCAAGCAGAGGATTACAATTACATAGAGGCAAGTTGCAGGGAACTCTCAGACCCACGATTCAAAGCAGTCTGTGAACTGTTCCTGAAAAAATTCGGTGACCGTTTCAAGCGGAGCGGAGGTGCCCGAAACCTCCATCATGCACGGAGAGGCGGACTGGTGGAACACGTTGCCCAGATGATGCGCTGCACAAAGGCCATTTGTAGCATATACAGCAACCTCAATCAGGACTTGATCATAGCTGGCGTTTTATTCCACGACTGCGGAAAAATGTGGGAAAACAATTACCCGGAAAAAGGGTTTAAGATGCCTTATGACTTCAGCGCTGAGCTCATGGGGCATATTTCCTTCGGTGTTGAACTCGCCAACTCGCTCTGGAAAGAAGCCGAGAATGAATCAGAATCCGACTGGAAAACCATGGAACCTTCCAGTGATAAAGCGCGCCTTCACCTTATCCACCTCATTCTCTCACACCACGGCACACACGAGTTCGGCTCACCCGTGTTGCCAAAAACACCGGAAGCAATGGCTCTGCATCACGTCGATAATATTGACGCCAAGCTGGAAATGTTCGCAACAGGATACCTGGAACAGGAAACTCTGGCACCCGGCGTGCAGAAAAAAGTCTGGGCATTAAATGCCAATATTGTGCACCCTCTCGGCAATACAGGTGAAGAATAACCCGGTGCCACATGAAACTTCACCTCTTCAAAAAACGTCAGGTCTGGCTGCCCACCTGGCCAGTGTTGCTGGTGACCATTGGGATACTGATAGCAATCGGTATCACTCTGATCCTCTCTTCCCGAAGTTTTCTCGCAGTGACCAAGCCTGTACCCGCAGCCAGCATGTTGGTTGTCGAGTCATGGATGGCTGATAATTCAATGGAAGAAATCGCGCGGATGATCAATGACGACAATTCCCCCTACCAATCCCTTTGGCTCACCGGGCCGATACTTGACCGAGGTTTTCACCTCTCCGGGAATTTCAAAACCTACAGTGAAATGAGTGCTGCGACCCTCAAGGCACTCGGCGTGCCCGCTGCCAAGATTCATGTGATACCCTCCGCAGAAAGCCAACGCCACCGCACGTTCGCTGCTGCTCAAAAGCTCAAGGAGGAGCTTGATAGGAAAAATATCCGCCCAGGCAGCTTCGACCTTGCCACCCTTGATGTACATGCCCGCCGCAGCAGGCTAGTAATGGAGAAAGTCTTTGGAGAGGAAACACAAATCGGCATCATTGCCCTGTCCCCCACCAATTATGACCCCCAACGCTGGATCTCCTCAAGCGCAGGTATGAAGATCACCCTGACCGAACTGATTGCATACCTCTATGAAAAACTCGGTAACGGGGGACGTTAATGCCACCCCATAACAAGGAGCAAAGCTACTCTATAAACAAAGCCTTTTGCTGACGACGCGCATACTTGTTCCCAGGAAGGTTCACCTTTGCCACCCGCTCCTCATTCAGCATGGAGCGAACCCTCTCCACTACGTCAAAGTTGACGCTTCCAATACCTTGCCCTCGCAGCCATGCAAGGATTACTCGCCGTTGCAGGGCAACATCCAGCTTACGCATTTTCGGCACTGACAACTGCCCACGTGAACGGCCGGAAACATCACTGGCCTGAACCGCTTCATCCAGAAAATCCGATTCGGCGGCGGTAAGTGCTGCGGCACGTCCTATGGCCCTCCTAACATCGCGCCTAAAAGTCTCTTTCAGACAAGGCACCAGCCTGGAACGAATGCGGTTGCGTAAAAACTCTTCACTGGAATTGCTGCCATCCTCACGGAAAGACAGCCCGTGAACCTCAAGATAGGCATCCACCTCATTACGCCAAACTCCCAGTAGAGGCCTTAGCAGCTGAATTCGACCAGTTACCGTAGACACTTCCGAAACACTCCGCATCCCACCCAGATTACCGGTCCCCCGACAAAGGTTCATAAGGACTGTCTCAACCTGATCATCAGCATGGTGACCCAACACCACACGCGGACAGCGGTATATCTTCCCAATGCTCTTGAAAAATTCGAGCCTTGCCTTACGGCCGGCTTCCTCAAGGGATAAACCCTGCTTTTCGGCGAGTTGATCCACCCGCACCTTGGCCGTCTCGAAAGGAAGCCCGTGTGACTTTGCTAATCGCCTTACAAAAGCAGCATCTGCGCCTGACTGGCGTCCCCGCAGGCCATGATTCAGATGACAGACAACGAGATTGCGGCAGCCTTCCTCCATTAACCAGTGCAACAGGGCAATGGAATCACGTCCCCCTGAAACACCCACAAGGTAGCGCCGTCGCAACGATAGACCAGCATCAACGATTGAAGGAAAACTCACGCCTCCCCTCCTTCTGCTGGCGGCAGAAACTGCGCGCTGACATCAACTGTCCCGCTAGGCAATAATCTGGTGAATCGAATCAGCACCTTCGACCCCGACAAGCTTTTGATCCAAGCCACCATAAAAATAACTGAGGTGGTTGGGATCAAGCCCCATAAGTTCAAGCACCGTGGCATGCAAGTTCCTCACATGATAACGGTTGTCGACGGCCTTACTACCCAACTCGTCCGTCTGCCCGACGCTGACACCACCCTTAATGCCGCCACCAGCCATCCACATGGTAAAGCCATAGGCATTATGATCCCTACCAGTGCCCTTGGCGTATTCTGCAGTCGGCTGCCGACCAAATTCACCACCCCAGACAATTAAGGTCTCATCCAGCAATCCACGCTGTTTGAGGTCCTTGATCAGACCAGCTATCGGCTTGTCGGTATTACCAGCATGATAGTTGTGATTCTTCTCGAGATCCCCATGCGCATCCCAGTTTGCATCATTATGCGCACCCCCTGAATAAATCTGGATAAAGCGCACGTCACGCTCAACCAACCGCCGGGCAAGGATACATTTGCGGGCAAAGTCATCGGTCCTCGAGCCATCCAAGCCATAGAGGTCCTTGATATGCTGAGGCTCGGAATTGACATCTATCGCTTCCGGAGCTGCAGATTGCATCTTGTAGGCAAGCTCATAACTGTCAATGCGCGCACTAAGATTGGTATTATCCTCCCTGCCTGCTAGGTGCTGGGCATTGAGCTGGTTCAGTGAAGTAATCACCTGACGTTGCTCAGCGGCTTTCATGCCTTTTGCATGCTGAAGATTAAGAATCGCGTCTCCCTGAGAGCGGAATACCGTACCCTGATAACTGGCAGGCATGTAGCCTGAAGTCCAATTCTTAGCCCCAGAAATCGGCCCACCTTTGCCATCGAGCATCACGACATAACCTGGCAGGTTCTCATTAACAGTGCCCAGTCCGTAATTGACCCAGGAACCAAGTGAGGGCTTGCCGCTGATCACGGACCCACTGTTCATCATCAGCATAGCTGACCCATGGATCGGGGAATCTGCCGTCATCGAATGAATAAAAGCCATATCATCCACACAGCCACCAAGATGCGGAAACAGGTCAGAGACCATCTTGCCACACTGACCGTATGGCTTGAATTGCCACTTAGGTCCAACCACACGTCCCTTATTCTTCTTACCGCCACGTCCAAAGGTCTTCACGTCAATGGTCTTGTCGTTAAGTTTGTATAACTCCGGCTTGTAATCAAAGGTATCCATGTGACTGGGACCGCCATACATGAAGAGAAAAATGACAGACTTGGCCTTACCCGGTAAGGGTTTTGGCTTGGCATGAGCAGGAGCGGCAATAGCGCTTTGGCCAAAGAAGCCATCGTTTGCCAGCATTCCTGTTAGGGCCAGTGAGGCAAACCCTCCGCTGACATTATGCAGAAACTCGCGGCGCTGGGTCTGTCCGCAAAAGGTATTACGTGGTATATTCATAACAGCTGATTATCTAGTTGATAAGGAAATTGGTGTCGGTTTCAAAAACATTAATCGATAAACATGAATTCATTCATGTTAAGGGCCACAAGACAAAACCGCTCGAGAGCCTGATCAGCATCCAAACCGTGGTCTTTCTGGAGTTTCTGGATCATTTCACCGGCAATAGCCAGTGATTTGGCGTCAGCGGGACGGGCGGTCACTATCTCAAGACCACGCTTGAGGCGAGCCTCCACCCCATCCCCCACCTCTTGTTTCAGGCGAGCCGCAAAATGCAGCGCCTGCTCATTAAGGAAATGACTGTTGAGCATGTTCAGTGCCTGTGTCGGAACTGTGGTAGTAAAACGTTGGGCACATGGAGCATCCGTGTCGGCAAAATCAAACCCGGTCAACATGGGGTCCTTAAGCGAACGCTTAATCTTGATATATACTGCGCGGCGGTTCTGCTCCTCCGGCGAGGATCTTCCCCACTTGCCCCCCTTGGTGGAAGAAGTAGCCAACACGGCATCATCCAGTTTCGAGAAGAAACTAGGGCCGCCCATCTTAAGGTTAAGCTTACCTGCGGCAGCCAAGACATTGTCACGGATTTCCTCCGCACTGAGCCTTCGCATATTAAACCTCCATAACAGCTTGTTCTCAGGATCCTTGGTCAGTGCCTCAGACTGCCCCCGGGAAGACATACGGTAAGTCATCGAATTCATAATGACGCGCTGCATCTCTTTGACGCTCCAATTCCGGCGCACAAACTCAGTCGCGAGCCAATCCAGCAGCTCCGGATGCGTGGCTTTCTCTCCAAGATAGCCAAAATCACTCGAAGTTGCGCAGATGCCATTACCAAAATGCTGCTGCCAAATCCGGTTCACTGCCACGCGTGAGGTACGAGGATTATGCTTTTCTACCATCCATTCGGCCAATAC
Source organism: uncultured Verrucomicrobiales bacterium (assembly GCA_937893785.1). GTDB lineage: Bacteria > Verrucomicrobiota > Verrucomicrobiia > Verrucomicrobiales > DEV007 > CACIUL01. The sequence goes on along the minus strand of CALCSP010000381.1, from coordinate 2,927 downwards.
CCTGCGACGCCCGGTGGTTCTCTGCCCGGGTTTCGGAGCGGGAATCTTAACTTCCCTATCTCCAAAGATTTTCGGAAACCCTGGCTCCACAGGCTCTCCCTTGGCGTTGGCGTTGCCACGGACGTGCACATGAAGTTGTGCCGCATTGGTCCCGCTTTCCTTGACCACCATTGCCTGCCCCTTCCCGACCGGAACAACACGCTCAAGCTTTTTTAAGTCACTCTGGAATTGCGTATAGGTAGCAACTTGGTCTGCGGTAAAGACCTCCTTACCACGCTCGGCAAGCAACTTGGCGATATCCAAACTGCCCGGTGCGCCCGATGTCGCTTCAAGCTTGAGATCAAAAAACTGACCTCCACTCTTCTGCCGAACATGCACTGCTACCACATTGCGCCCAGTCTGGAGGGCACTCAGTGCTTTGTTGTCGATGGGAATGTCCACATAGCTCGCGCTGTACCCGCCACGACGACCAAGCAACTGCCCATTGAGGAAAACCTCGATGTCCTCATCATGGTAGGCACTCATCTTCAAGCCAGCGGGAATGGCAGTAAGCTGGAAACTGGTCTGCAACCAGATATCCTTCGTCCTCCATGCAGTTTTTGGCTTCTCGTTAGGCACGTCTGTGCCAAAAGGAGCCTCACCAAGTTTCCACTTCGCATTCTCTGCACGGAAACCAACCTCGGACCAATTATCAGCAGGCTTGTCGGTAGTAAAATGCCACTTCTGTGACCGGGTGCGATGATCAGCAACCAGTATGGGTTCAGCCAATGGCAACGCTGTCCCCTTAATAGCGGCAGCTAACTGCGGATCTTTCTTTGCGAGGCGGGCTACACCCATCTTTTCAATGGCACTGATACGATTCTTTAGGTCAATAATACGGTTCTGGCGCACTTTCTCAGTCTCCTTGCGCTGCTCTGGATTGCCCAGCTTACTGAGGTCCACCAATACCCCTCCGCCCTTGGAGTGGTTGGTTACCCCGTTAAAGAATGCCATAAAACTGTAATAATCAGTCTGCGGAATGGGATCCTTCTTGTGGTCATGGCAACGGGCACAACCAACCGTCATGCCAAGGAATCCCTCAGTAGCCGAGCGAAGAATGTCGTCCAGCACATCATACCGATGCTGCAACCTGTCGGCAGGTTCATCGTCCCACTGCATCAACCGGAAAAATCCAGTTGCGATCATTGACTCCGGTGTCACCTCGTCCAGTTCATCACCAGCAAGTTGTTCAAGGATAAAACGGTCATAGGGCTTATCATTATTATAAGCATTGATCACCCAATCCCGGTAACGCCAGATATGCGGCTTTTCTGAATCACGCTCGAATCCGTTTGATTCCGCATAACGAACCACGTCCAGCCAGTGACGTGCCCATTTTTCCCCATATTGTGGAGAATCAAGCAATTCATCCACTAGTAATTTCCAAGCATCCGGTGAATCATTCTTAACGAAAGCGGCAACCTGCTCCGGGGTGGGTGCCAGACCGGTAATATTATGGTAGGCTCGCCGGGCAAGTTCCTCTTTGGTTGCCGGTGGGTTTGGCTTGAGACCGTTCTCCGAAAGGCGAGCAAAAACAAAAGCGTCCAGAGGATTCTTTGCCCAAAGGGGATCAGAAACCTTCGGCACGGCCGGAGTCTTGAGGGGACGATAGGACCAGAAATTTTTCGTCGTTTCGTTAATTTTAGTGGTAGCAGCTGCCACCTCGCTACCCTGAAGCTTATTTATATCATCTGGTGTCCATGGTGCCTTCATCTCCACCCATTTGCTCAGGGTTGCCAATTGAGCATCACTGAGCTTGGCTTTGGGTGGCATTTCATGATCCTCATCACTGTAGCTGACCATCTTGAGCAAAAAACTGTTTGCCGGGTTTTCCTGATCGATGGCCGGACCGTTATCGCCACCGATTACAAGTCCGCGGCGACTGATCAACTGCAAACCGGCACGGATCTTGACCCTGCCCTTAGAATCCTGGCCGCCATGACAACTCAAACAGTGTTCCGTGAGTAAAGGCCGCACCTCCTTGGTGAAAAAAGCAACCTCTTCTGAAGAGAACTCAGGGTGCTCAATAGCCGGGAGCGGTTGCCCCAGCACATTCACGGGTGCAAGCACCCAACTACCAACGACAAAAAAGGCTCCAATCAAAAAGTGGCGTAATATGGAATTCATTATGTAAGGAAAAAAGCTACTCAGATTCATACATAAAACGGGAATACGCTCAATATCTCTGAGAGTAAATATTGGTGTAGAATAATCTCAATGGCAAAATCGTTCAATGGCACCCTTTAACGAACAAGAATAAAGAGAAAATCTGCATTCGTTGAGTAATAATGACCGCAAGACGGACTTTTCTCAACAAGGCAAAAGCCATTACCATTGCGGGTAGCCCCTTTTGTAAGGCAACGAAGAGTTATGGGAGCGGCAAGGATCCTGGCTCTAGGGCTGGCAAAAGAGCAATTTTTAGGAGGAGAAATAATGCCTAATTACTGCGCATTTATCGACTAATTATCAACGATATAGAGCAAAATAACGATCTGACCAAAAGAGAATGCAGAAAAAATAATATTTTAGGTTTATTTATATTCGGTAATGCCTTATAGAGCGGGGTTTATTTTTATAATTACCGTGCAGCCTGCCATTAATTTGAAATTTCCTGGAATTTGGGTCTTCCATGGGCTTTTGAGCCTTATTTTCATGCTCTCGGCCTCAGGGGCAACGCTGACCGCCGAAGAAAAACAACGTCGAGAATTATTCCTCCGCAGCCAAAAGAGCAGAATTGACCATTCTCAGAGTCACAGAGCCCTTCGAACATTTACCCTTGTGCTGAGGAATCAGCAGGTCCAAATCGAAGAACAGCAAACACGCCCTACCAAAACTGTTCATGGTATCCATGGCACCAAGCTGACTGCGAGACGACTTGGGGTCCCGTG
>CALCSP010000380.1 GCA_937893785.1 uncultured Verrucomicrobiales bacterium | reverse complement strand
TTGAAAAATATTCAATAATCTGGCGCTTCAAAGTTCTGCATAAGGCTTGTCTTCTAGGCTCGTATTCTGCACAAAATCCTCTGTTTCAAGGGGCATTTAACATACAAATCGCATCGAATTCGTCCTAACTTATCTGTTACAAGTGAGTTACAGGTTTGAGCTCTAGACTTTTTAAAAAATTATACTAATTTTTAAAAATCTATGCGATTTTTGCCATTGTGCTTTTTGGGCTTATTGGCCCTTTCATGTTGCCTGCTCTCTGGTTGCAGTGCCTCTGCTACCGCCTGGGGAGGGAAAACCTATCGCTATGAGTTAAATTATGGCCAGTCGGTGATCCTGCGTGATGGCTATGCGATTGCCCCGCGTCATGCCCCGCCCGCCGTGCACCGGATCGTGGCCGCCGGCAACCGTTTGCAGGGGCGCCCCTATAAGTATGGTGGTGGTCATGCCCGGGTTGAGGACAGCGGTTACGATTGCTCGGGAACGGTTTCCTACGTGTTGATCAAATCCGGATACCTCAAGTCACCCATGTGTTCGAAGGGGCTAAAGCGCTACGGTTCAAGGGGCAGTGGGGAATGGATCACCATTTATGCCCGTGATGGACATACGTTCATGACCGTGGGCGGATTGCGCCTCGATACCGGGTATCGAGGCAAGGGCGATGGTCCGGCCTGGACAACGCGTCCGCGGCCCATTTCCGGGTATGCTCAGCGTCATCCCCCAGGACTCTAATTACGGTGCCTGCCGTGGGATTCACGGATCCGCTTCTTTTCCTGGCTAAGGAATTTGGGCAGGACTTCACTCTCAATGTAGGCAAATGCCGCATCGAGTCCCCCGGAATCGTAGGCTCGACCAATTGCCGCCTCAACGGCAGTTGGGTTGCCAATGGTATTGAGGAAGTGGTTGGAGGTGAGGCGGGTAAACATCTCGGCATCCATTTTTCCCTCGCGTTGAAGAATCCACCGCCGGGCATGAAGACCCAGGACGGCATCGCCGATCCAGGCCTGTTCCTGTTCCACTCGCTGTGGGTCTGCCTTTTCCCTTGCCATAGATATGATAAGAATGCGCCTTGAGTGACTCTCGGGCAACGTTTAAAAAGAGATTATGAAATGTCGTGATTTTTTCCGCAATGCAGCTGTCCTGATGATGGCACTAATGATATTTGCTCCTGTGGCTGGCGCCGCCGAGCGCAAGAATGTCCTCTGGATTTACCTGGAGGATGTCAGTGGATGGTTCAGTTGCTATGGGGAAACGCTGATTAAGACACCGAACATTGACGAATTGGCCGCCGGAGGAATTCGTCTGGATCGCTTCTATACCCCTGCAGGAGTTTGCTCGGCAACTCGCTCGGCCATTGTCACCGGCATGATGCAGACGAGCATTGGTGCCCATCATCATCGCAGTGGCAGGGCATCCTTCCGTGGTCAGGACCTTGGGCCTGGCTTTGATGATATCCGCTTGCCGAAGGGAGTAAGCACGTTGCCGGAGATTTTTCGTGCAGCGGGATACTGGACCTTTAATGAAGGAGGTAAGGATGACTATAACTTCAAGCATGACACCGGGAAGATGTATGATTTTATCCCGAAGGGCAGAGGGATTGCTCCTGCCTCACTGGTATCAGGTGATTGCTGGAAGGGGAGAAAGAAAGATCAGCCCTTCTTCGGGCAGGTGCAGTTAAAGGGAGGTAAACTCGGGCGCAATGCCAAGAAAAAGATCGATCGATCAAAGGTCAGTGTGCCTCCTTATTACCCGGACACGGCACTGGTTCGTGAAGAGATTGCCCACCACTATGACTGCCTATTGAAAACGGATGAGCAGGTCGGGGCGGTTGTGAAGGCGCTTAAGCGAGACGGCCTTTATGAAAACACGGTTATTTTCCTCTTTTCCGATCATGGATACAAGTTGCACCGGCACAAGCAATACCTGTATGAGGGAGGGATTCATATGCCGTGCACGGTTTCAGGTCCTGGTATCCCTTCAGGGAAGGTGCGTGATGACCTTGTCAGCGGAATTGATGTCTCGGCGGCCTCACTGGCAGTTGCTGGGATAGCCATTCCGGAAAAGATGGAGGGACGCAACTTTTTGGCAAAGGGATACAAGAAGCGCGAATATCTCGTTGCTGCTCGTGACCGCTGTGACTACACCTACGAAAGAATCCGTGCCGTGGTTACGCCGCGCTTCAAATACCTGCGCAACTACCTTACGGACCGTCCGTTTATGAACCCCAGTTACAAGGATCCCTGGCCGGTTTCCAAGGAAATGCGACGGTTGATGGCTGAAGGAAAGATGAATAAGACCCAACTGATTTTTTTCGGAGATAAGAAGCCAGCTGAGGAACTCTATGATTTGGCCAATGATCCGCATGAGATTCATAATCTTGCCGGCAATCAGCAATTCGCTGCCGAGCTTGAAAGGCATCGCAAAATCCTATCCGGCTGGATTGAAACCACTGGCGACCAGGGACAGGTTGTGGAGTCGAATGCGGGGCTCTTGGCGGCCATGAAACGATGGGGAGACAAATGCGTGAATCCGGAATATGACCGCGTACGTGCTGACTACAGGAAATGGAAGGCCAGTCTGCCTGCCAAGCCGGCAAAGCCCGCCCCAGCGAAAAAGCCTGCCAGTGGCGGGAAAAAGAAGAAAGCGGCCTAAAGTGCTTGATGCCTGAGTTGCCTGAGGTGGAGACGACCCGGCGGGGAGTGGCTCCGCATGTAGTGGGCAGGGTGATTGCTGCAGTCAAGGTGCGTGAACGCAGGCTTCGTTGGCCTGTGCCGCGAGCTGTTGATAAACTCGCAGGGAGCAAGGTGACAGGGCTTTCTCGTCGCGCCAAGTATCTGCTTCTTGAGGTGGGTAGTGGTCACGTGATTATTCACCTTGGCATGTCCGGCAGTCTGCGATTGGTGGAGGAAGAAACTCAGTGGCGCAAACACGACCACGTTGCCTTCACCTTAGATTCGGGAAAAGAATTGCGCTTGCACGATCCGAGGCGCTTTGGCTGCGTTCTCTATTGCAAAGGGGATCCTGACAAGCATCGCTTGATTTGCAAGCTAGGCCCTGAGCCTCTATCAGAAGATTTCAATGCGGATTATCTGTATGGAAAGGCTAAGGGACGATCAGTTGCCATCAAACAGCTGATTATGAATGCTAACGTGGTGGTCGGCGTGGGGAATATCTATGCCAGTGAAGCCCTTTTTCTTTCCGGTATTCATCCCACGCGTGCGGCAGGTAAGGTGGCGAAGCATCGGTTCGCCAATCTGGTCAAAGCGATTCGTGACGTTCTTGATCAGTCCATAAGGATGGGAGGAACGACATTGCGCGACTTCCTGCACGAGGACGGGAATCCCGGATACTTTAAGCAAAGTCTACGGGTTTATGACAGGGAGGGGGAGGAATGCATTCAATGCAATTCCACTGTGCGGCGTATCGTGCAGGCGAATCGATCCAGTTTCTACTGCCCCGGGTGCCAAAGATAGAGTGGAGTGACTGAGGATGGGTT
>CALCSP010000379.1 GCA_937893785.1 uncultured Verrucomicrobiales bacterium | reverse complement strand
CCCCTTTGAAGGGTTCCTCGGCCATGCCCTTCAGTCTACGGGGCTTTGACATCCTGAGGAGCAAAAAGAGTCGCTAAATTAGCGCTTGCAGCCCGGAGCCTTGTTTTCTAGGTTTTTGGGCCTTGGGTGCACCCGTAGCTCAATTGGATAGAGCGTCTGACTACGGATCAGAAGGTTTGGGGTTCGACTCCCTACGGGTGTACCACTTCTTCTTATAAATTCTCCAACAGTGGGTTACGGGTTTTGGGTTCTTCGGTTCCGTTCCCAAACACAACATAAATAACAACATGTCCCTCTGCGTTATCTGTGTCTGCTGATATCAGGTGTGTGGATTTTCTGCTGTTCGGGCAGGCTTTCGAATTCTTCGATGTGTTCACCAGAGAGCTCTCAATACATCACCCATCCATAGCTAAAACCAAACTTCGCAGCTTGCTATCATGGCTATGCCTACCTTTTCTATTTGCCTATTCACCATCGCGAAACCCTGCTTTTTCCAACCGTTAGGTGATACTACTAAAATTCGTTGTAACGCATGGAAAGAAACTCTTGTATTGGTGGTATAAGTTTGTCCCTTAAAGCCGATGAAGATGCCACTTGCGTGCGTTCGATACTAGCGGGTCGCCCTGAGCGGTTTAGCGAATTGGTGAAGCGTTACCAAGATCGGGTCTTTGCCATCCTTTCGCGTTACGAGCGTGACCGCGGTCGAGTGGAGAACATGGCGCAGGATGTCTTTGTCAAAGCTTGGCGAAATCTGATAAAATTTAACCCCCGCAAAGCACCTTTTGAGAATTGGTTATCACGTATGACAACGAACGTGGCACTCAATCATCTGCGTGTCGAAAAGCGCTTTCGCAATCAATTACCGGTTTCCCAACTCGGTGAAGGCGCTCTTGAATGGCTTCAAGAGGAGGATGACTCTTCACCGCTCCAAGCCATGGAGGCACGAGAAATATTGGATCACTGTATGGCAGATCTCACCCCGGATGAGCACCTCATTCTAACCATGTCTGAGATCGAAGGCCGCACTTCGCCAGAGATCAGTCAAATCACGGGTAAAGCGGCTGGAACCATTCGCGTTGTTCTTCATCGCGCGAAAAAGAAACTTACCGATAACCTAATACGTCTCCAAGGATCTCTATGAAAGACAACGAAACTGCAATTGAGAAAATCCTCAGCGCCGCTCGTGAAGCACCCCCCGTTATTCCCCCGGAGAACTTTGCCGATCAAGTAATGTCGCTGACTGCGCCTTCTTCGGCTGAGGATGTGATCACGACTGATTTCCCCCTGCTGAAACTCGCTTGGGTAGCATCCTTTGTTTTTGCAGCCTTTCTAGCCTCGGAGGTGATCATGTCTGCCAGTGGCTTTCCCAGCCTTGGGGGAGGTGCAGAAGAGTTGACCCGTGCTTGCTTCTCCGAACTCGAAACTATCGTTACGCCATGAATATCCAACTAAAACGTATCATCGCTTTTGTCCTGATTCTTTTTGTAGGGGTCATAATCGGTGTCATGGGGACAAGGATTGCCTTTCGCGCCTTGCTGGCCAAAGCTCTTGAGAAGCCATCGATTGTTTCGGAAAAGTTCGATGCGAGTCTCAAGAAACTTACCCTGCCGCCCGAACAAGAACAGAAGGTTGCACAAATCCTCAAAGAATTTCACGACCAAAGGCAAAACCTGCGAGCGGAATTTCAGCCTCGTCTTCGGAAGATTCTGACAGACACACGTCAAGGCATTCTCGCTGAACTGACTCATGAGCAGCAGATAGAATTCCGGAACGCCGTTCGCGATGAATTGCCGCTGTTGTGGCAGATTTTTGAAGATCGTCAAACCGATCGCTGAAGCAATCCTCATTGTTCGGTAACGCTTTTTGATTCCAGCGTGTATAGGAGTCGTGAAGAAAGTTACCACAATCATTCTGCTTTTTGCCGCGATTGGAATTGTATTTGCCGTTGCATCTACGTTGGCATTGATTGCAGATGTCTCAGAATACAGGTCTAACTTTTTCTCCTCTTCACAACCTGTTGCCACAGTGCATGTCTTCCTGAAGGAAGATTGCCCAATTTCTCGTTATCACACCAAGACGCTCTCTCAAGTTTACCTGCGCTATGCAAAAAATGGCATCGTCTTTCGTGGTTACGTCTCCTCCAGTAAAGCAACGAAGCAAACCGTGGCCGCTTTCAGGGCTAAATTTGATATCCCTTTTATTGTCGAACCTGATGCGAGTCTGAAAAAAGCGCAACATCTGGGAGCTAAAGTGACACCAGAAGTCGTTCTACGCAGTCAGGATGGTAAAACGCTCTACCAAGGTCGTATTGACAACACGTACGCCGACTTCGGTAAACGCAGACGGGTCACTACTTCGCATGATCTCAGAGACGTTCTTAAATCCTTAGTTGATGGCGAAACCGTTGAGCCGAAATACACCGAAGCCGTTGGTTGCCTGATTCCCGATACGAAACACTAGAACGTTCACATCTATGCGCTTAAAAATCATTACAGCATCCATAGTGCTTCTCACTTGTCGCCCCCCTCTGGAGGGTCAAGACGCAGTTACCTACACTAAGGATATTTCCCCTATCATCTATAAAAACTGCACCGTTTGTCATCGCGCTGGCGAAATCGGCCCCTTTCCGCTGACAAACTTTGAAGAAGTACGTGACGAGGCTTTCACCATTCTCAGCGTCACACGCAAAGGGTACATGCCACCATGGATGCCTAATCGCGAGTTCAGCAAGTTCAAGCTTTTGGGTGAGCGTGGGTTAACTGATCAAGAGATCAAAACCATCGCCCAGTGGGTCGAAGCTGGTATGCCAGAGGGCGACCCTGCTATTGAAGCACCCATGCCTAAGTTCGCCAAAGGTTCCGCCCTCGGCAATCCCGACCTCACCTTACGTGCCGACGAACCCTATAAGATCAAAGGTAGTAACGAAGATGAATACCGCGTCTTTGTGTTGCCCACCGGGCTAAGCGAAGACCGCGATCTCGTTGGCGTCGAGTTCCGCCCTGGCAACCGCGCCATCTTACATCACGCCTTGCTTGCTTTCGATACTACGGGACAGGCGCGCGAGGTCGATGCGAGTGATCCGCTTGTGGGTTACGAAGTCTTTGGCGGATTTGGCATACCTGTCAGTCCCCAAGCTCAGCTCCCCGGTTACACGCCTGGTGCGGTTCCTCTACGTTTACCAAAAGGGGTGGGTATTAAACTGCCAGCTGGTGCTGACATTCTCATGCAAACTCACTATGCCCCATGGCCGGTGAGGGATTCCGATCAATCTGGCGTCAACCTGTTCTTCGCCGATGAACCTGTGGAGCGCTATCTCAAAACGCGCCAGTTGATGCCCTTCGATCTCGTTGAGGAGGACACCCTGCAACCGCCAGAACTCAATCTGTTGGAACGTCTCGACGTTATCCGGGAACTTGTCGATGAATTCGGACAGAACGGTTTCGGCGGGGCCGGAAACAGCGGCGATGTTGCTGAGCGACTAGGAGATGGCTTCGGCGGCAGGCTTGAAGGTTGGTCTCTCTTTAAATTGCCTCCCGACGAAGTCTCCCGCTTCCACGGCCTTTGGAAGGTGGAAGAAGATATCAGCCTCATCAGCATCTACCCCCATATGCATTTGCTAGGCAAAGGTTGGGAGATCTACGCCATCGATCCGGAGGGTAACCGTGAGAACCTTCTTAAAATCGATTCGTGGGACTTCAATTGGCAGGGGGACTACCCACTTCCCAAGTACCTCAAAATTGACAAAGGTTCGACCATTCATGCCATCGCCACCTACGACAATACGGCTGATAATCCCATGAATCCCCGCATGCCCCCGCAGGCGAGCGGATGGGGAGGGAAGACCACAGACGAAATGTATCTTTTGGGATTCAATTACGTCGACTACCGCGAGGGGGACGAGAATACTTCCCTGGACAATCTTGATTCTAAAGCCTCTAAGGAGTTGCCTTCATTGCAGATACGCAAGAATAGCGATCAAACGTATTCTCTTATTTACGAATCGATTTCGGATTCCTGGAAAATCGAATGTTCAGACGATCTTTTGAGCTGGACTCCGTATTCACAATCTACTTATTCATCCAAAAACTACGGTTACACGGTCATGCCTATCGTAGCAAACGGGAACCAGCATCATTACTTTCGTGTCAGTGCTAATCCTTAACACTCAAATCTAGAATGAAAACACTTCTATCCTTAATGTGTATCTTGATGGTGGTTGGCTGTGCCAGCCCGCAGGGTAATCGCCCGTTTGCAAAACGAAAACAAGCCATGAACGATGCCCAGGAACGTTTCCAAGCCGTCGATGTCGATGACAATGGCTCCCTTTCCCGTGACGAGTTTTCAAAGTCCCAGGCCGCTAAACGTGCCGCCGATCCTGACAAACTATTTAACTCTGCCGACACAAACGGCGATGGAGCTCTCACTTTCAGCGAACTCACCCAAGCAATCCGAAAGCTGCAATCAAACCGCTAATGATACTCTCTTCATCGGATTTTAATCAAATAATCTCCCCTGTAGGGTGTGTTCCGCCTGCTAGATTTAGTCATTAGGAGAATAGAATGGTGATATCATTTAGAGAAAAATGGATACCTCCGACTTTTCTGGTCATTATTTGGGCACTCGTATGTGCATCCAATGAAACAATATGGGCAAGAAGTTTTCGGGTAGACATGCTACCTAACGGCAATG
>CALCSP010000378.1 GCA_937893785.1 uncultured Verrucomicrobiales bacterium | reverse complement strand
GTTGGGTTGGCATCTTCTCAGGTGCCCAAGGCTAACTTGGGTGAATTTCACAAGAATATTGGACCGGTCCTTAAGGCGGCTTGTGTTCAGTGTCACGGTCCCAAGAAGCAAAAGGCCAAGTTTAGGGTGGATACTTTGGATCCTAATCTTTTGAAGGGTAAGGATGTAAGCTGGTGGTTGGAGGTGCAGGGGGTGTTAACTAACGGGGAAATGCCGCCACCTGATTCGGATGTGAAACTTTCCGATGCTGATCGCGTGAAGGTGATTGACTGGCTGGCTGATGAAATTCGTGGAGCATCCGAAGTGCGTCGGGCAGAAGGGGTTCACAGTACATTCCGTCGTATGACACGGTATGAGTACAAATACGTGATGCAGGATTTACTGGGGTTGCCTCATGATTTCTCACGCGACCTTCCACCGGAGACTTCCTCGGAGGACGGCTTCAAGAATAGCTCAGAGATGCTTCAGATGACGGCTGTTCAGTTTGCTCAATATCGGAAGCAGGCTCGTCGAGCGCTAGAGCTGGCAACGGTGCGCGGTGAGCGTCCAGCACCAGTTTATTACTGCATAACGATGAAAGCAGCCTCAGCCAAGGTTGATCCTAACTATGCGGATTTTGTGGAAAAGAAAAAGAAGCAGATTAAAAATGGTGTAATTGCGCTGGAGGCTGCCCATAAAAAGGAAGCTAACAAGTACGGCGCAAAACAAGGTGGCACCCACTTTAAGAATTTGATTACCGGCGATGGTGTCAGGACCCACTGGAGTTATGGCGGGGCGAAGTATGCTTGGAAGCCAGTGGTTGAGCGGCCAGAGATACCTGCGGTTTTATCGGATGTTGTTGTTATACCGGCCAATCATAAATTCATTATTGATGTAGGTAACGGATTGCCGGACTCGGGCACCATGCGCGTGCGTATTCGAGCCGCGCGTGCCTCAAGTGAGAGTGAGCATCTGCCAACGGTGCGTTTATATTTCGGTAATCAGCCAAGTAATGATTCACGTATATCGACAAACGTTGGTATCCGAGACTTGACCATCGATGCGCCGCCGGGCAAGCCGCGCTTTTACCATTGGGATGTGCCGCTTACCGAAATTCCGCGTAACGCCTTTCGTGCAACACATAAGCTGGGCCAATTGCCCAACCCCGCGGAGTTTTTGGAACTACGCAATACCTCCAGTGCTCCGGTCGCATTAAAAATTGATTACGTGGAGATCATTGCTCCGGTATTGAATGAGTGGCCGCCTCAATCACACACACGAATTTTCCACGAGCGCAAGGGGGCTGATGATAAAACCTACGCACGTGAAGTGCTCACACGTTTTATGGGCCGTGCATGGCGGCGCCCGGTGAGCAATGCTGAGATAAACCAAAAACTGCGCCTGTTTACGGCATTGCGTCCGCAATGTGTGGACTTTGAGGAAGCAATGATTGAGGTGTTAGCATCTGTATTGGCTTCACCGAAATTTCTCTATCTTGTTCGGGAAGGTGCAGAACGGGTGCCTGCCAAAAGCCGGATGACGAATTTTGAGTTGGCCACACGCCTGTCCTTTTTCCTTTGGAGTAGTTTGCCCGATGCTGAACTGATGAGCTTGGCTGCACAAGGTAAGTTGACAGATGATAATGTATTGGAGCAGCAGACCCGTCGGCTTTTGGTCGATTCTAAAGCAACTCGGTTTGCCCGGCATTTTACACGTCAATGGCTTGGAATGGACGAATTGGAGTTTGTGAAGATTGACACCAAAGCCTATGGCCGTCTCGATCCGCTCTTGATGGAGGCGATGAAGGAAGAGCCCGTCGCTCTTTTCTCGGAAATGTTGCAGAATAACCGGCCTGTTAAAGAATTTCTTCAGGCTGATTATGTGCTGGTGAATGATCGGCTGGCACGCCATTACGGTTTATCAAACGTGTTCGGTGATCAGTTTCGTAAAGTGAAATTGCCCCGGGAAATACAGCGGGGAGGTTTACTCACGGCTGCAGGGCTTTTGGCGATGAATTCCAATGGCAAGGATTCGAATCCTCTCAAGCGCGGTATATGGCTTCTGGAGAATCTGTTGCACGACCCACCTCCACCGCCTCCACCAGTGGTGCCGGAGATTGATCTTGCTGATCCTGAGATTCTGAAAATGACACTTAAGCAGCGCATGGAGGATCACCGTAGTGATCCGGCTTGTTTCTCTTGTCACTCTAAGATTGATCCGTGGGGTATTGCATTTGAGAACTTTGATGCGCTGGGTCAGTGGCGAGATCAAATTGGAGGTGAACCGGTCGATGCCGCGAGTGTTTTATTTAATAAAGACGAGTTGCATGGCATCAAGGGCCTTAAAGATTATTTGCTGGCGAATCGTCAGCCTCAGTTTGCGCGTGCTATGGCGCATAAGATGGCTGCTTATGCGCTGGGCAGGCCACTTTCCTTTGGAGATCGGGCGGCGGTGGACGATATCACTGCCTCATTACGTCAGGCGGGTAAGGGATTGAATGACCTTGTTATTCTTATCGTGAAAAGTGATTTATTTCAGTTAAATTAACTCTGAAGCAATAATTGTCTTTAATATGAATTTTTCTGCCATTGATCGTCGAAAATTTCTGCGTGGTTCCGGTATAGCGCTGGCTTTGCCTTGGTTAGAAACCTTTGCTCCGAAAGTTCGTGCGGCGCGCAGGCCAAACCAGCGTAAGCGGCTAGCTTGCTTTTATTTGCCTGATGGTGTGCCGATGCCACTGGAGAAAGATCCTTCATTTAAGGAATGGAGCTGGTTTCCGCACGGTAGTGGTAAGGATTTTAAGTTTACCAAGTGCATGGAGACACTCGAGCCATTGCGCAACGACTTGACGGTGTTGTCAGGGTTATCGCACCCGGCTGTGCGACATGTCCACGGTCATCGTAATGCTGACCAGTTTCTGACAGGTGCAAACACCGGCGCCATGGATGATCAATATCAAAACAGCATTTCGCTTGATCAGGTGTTTGCCGCTCAGGTTGGCGGTCATACTCGCCATGCTTCATTGGTGATGTCGACTGATGGCGGTACTGGATCTCCGCGTGGAGCTCATACGCTGTCTTATAATGCTCAGGGGCGCCCTATTCCTGCCGAGCACAAACCAAAGCGTATTTTTGACATGCTCTTTGTGAAAAGTGGTCCGAACGCCGCGCGTCGTCTTGCCTTGAGTAAAAGTGCCCTAGATGACCTGTTGGAGGATGCTAATTCATTGAATCGATCCCTTTCCAAAAACGATCAGGAAACACTTGCCGATTACCTCCAGTCCGTGCGAGACACCGAGGTAAAAGTGGAGAAGGCCAAGCGTTGGTTGAACATTCCCATACCAAAAGTGGATACGGATCATCTTGAGCTAGATGTCACGCCTGAGGATTCGCGTAATTTTCTGCGGACCATGTATGAACTGATTTACCTTGCTTTTAAGACTGATACTACGCGGACAGCTACCTATCAGCTTGGGCGTGAAAATGGTGTGGGTATCAGTGACTATCTTGCTAGAGCGGTAGGCTACAGGGGGGCTCACAGCCTTTCCCACGAAACCAAGAAACCCGGTGGATACAAGAATTTCGGCACCTATTGTCGATTCATCAACGAGGAACTCGGCCGCTTTGCCAGCCGCCTCAAGGCTACTTCAGAGCCTGGTGGCGAGGGCAGCATGCTCGACAACACAGCGCTCTTTTTTGGCTCAGCATCTAGTGCCTTTCACCTCTCACGCAATTACCCACTTATTCTTATGGGAGGGCGCAATATGGGATTCAAGCATGGCCAGTATTTGAAATTCGGCCAGGGTAACGATAAGCAACAAGCCACATCCGGCATCAGTTCCGACGCAGGCTGGAGGGGTGAGATGAATTACACGGAGCTGCCACTTTCTAACCTATACCTTACCATGCTGCATAAGCTGGGTGTTGAGGCCAAGAGTTTTGCAGGCAGCACGGAAACATTGAGCGAAGTCTAGCTAGCCTTTATTGCTAGGTTCTGGAGCAAGTAATTTCATTTTGATTATTATCAATGGACCTACTTACTCAAGGACTAGCCGGTTCTGCGATTGCCCAGTCTTTTACTCAACCACAGGAGCAACGTCGTGCTGCATTTTGTGGAGCCGTTGCCGGCATAGCACCGGACCTGGATGCATTGATTCGTTCCCCGGATGACCCCCTTCTTAACCTAGAATACCACCGACATTTCTCGCATTCACTGGCATTTATCCCGCTGGGTGCATTGATTGTTGCGGTAATAATTTGGCTTGTTGCTCGGACGCGTTGGCCTTTTCGCCAGACATACATTGCCTGCTTACTGGGATATGGAACCCATGGCTTACTGGACGCCTGCACCAGTTATGGAACCTATTTATTTTGGCCGTTTTCTTCCAAGGAAGTCTCATGGAGTTTGATTTCCATCATCGACCCCCTGTTTACCCTCCCGCTTCTTCTGCTGATCATTTTCGCGCTATGGCGCCGCAGAATCTGGATGCCACGCCTGGCCGTAATCTACGGTATCGCATACCTTTTACTGGGATTTAGCCAACAGCGTGATGCGCAATTAGCCCAGTATGAACTCACGAAACGGCGTCATCACGTTCCGACTAAGAGTCTTATTAAGCCAAGTATAGGGAATATTTTCCTGCACCGATCCGTTTATCTCTATGATGGGCGGTATTATGTCGATGCGGTCCACGTTTTTCCCGGTTTGCCAGCAAAGATTTATCCCGGTGGAGAAATTCAGGCGTTGGGAACCAAAGAGGTTTTACCAGGTATCAAGGAGAGCACCAGACTAGCTAAAGACGTGTCCCGGTTTTCTGAGTTTTCCCGTGGTTACCTTTGCCGTCACCCGGTAATGGATGATGTGATCGGGGATATCAGGTATGCCATGTTGCCGACATCCACTGATCCGTTGTGGGGAATAAAGGTGAATCCCGAGGATGCTGAATCGCCACCTGAATTTGTGAAGTCCAGAAAGATTGAGAAGGGGGATCTGGATTATTTTTACGGAATGCTCTTGCGTCGTCACTTTCCGAACGGGGAAAAGGATTAAGATGAATGGTAATATGGAATGAGATTGCGCCCAAGAGTGAGTGAATACCTGAATACTACCTTATGAGAAAAATTCTCTTTTTTGCATTAATAATGGCACTGCCTTGTCTTGCGCAGCCCTCTTTATCCCGTCATACATTCTCCGTCCGAGCCAGCAAGATCAATCCCGAGGCGAAAGAGCATCCCAGCATTCATTATACTTTCACGGATAAGCAGGGAAAGGTGGTGGACCTTCAACATGCGGCTGTTGATATGCGGGTTGAATCACGGGGGAAACTGGTCATTTGGCTGATGAGTCACAACAAGCACCTATTTGAAAGTATCACCAGCTATGGGCTGCATGCCATTCAGCCTCATTACGCCAATCGCTGGTTCTCCACCGTGCCAAAGGCAGCTCACGATACCGGTAATTGCCTTGGAGATATCAGGCTGGAAGCAGCAACAGGTGAGGATCACAGTTCATTGGTGGATATTCCCAGGCCTGATGGTCTTGCTGCCCGCTCGCTGCGATTGGTTAAGTGGCTTGTGAAAGAAGATATTGAGGGCAAATGGGAACAATTCCTTAATGAGGACGGCAGTGATTTGCTGTGGGATAAGGTAATTCTTTCGGGAAGTTCCCATGGGTCGACCACCGCGGCACGTTTTGCCAAGCACCGTAAGGTAGCCAGAGTGGTCATGTTCTGCGGCCCCCGCGATCAACTGGAATCCTGGCAGTCCCTACCTTCAGCAACTCCTGCCAATTGTTACTTCGGGTTCAGTCATGTTCTTGATAGCGGCTGGAAGGGTGACCATTACTGTCGTTCCTGGCAGATGTTGGGACTTGCCCAGTTTGGTTCGCTGGTGAACGTGGACATAGTCAGTCCACCATTCCGCAACTCACGCCGCCTGATCACCAATTGTGATGTTGGTAACGATTCTCGACGAGCTCATGGGATCGTGGTGCGTGGAGGCGACTGGAATGATGTTTGGCGATATCTCTATACACACCCGGTTGAGCAAACGGGCAAGCCTGTTGCATTGGACCCGGATTGCAGGATTGAACAAAGTTGCCAGTAAGTTCATGGAACAGGAAGAAATAGAGCAGTTGATCCTGGAAGTAACCGAAGCACAGTCACTGTTCCCGCTTGGTGTCGTGCAGTCCCTGTGGAGTGGATATGGTTCTATTGAAAGAATCGGGCTTGAGGGAGCAAGAGTGCCTAGCGTGATCGTAAAGCATGTTCAGCCGGCAACTGGTAATCATCCGAGGGGATGGAATACAGACTTGTCTCATCAGCGAAAACTCAAGTCCTATCAGGTGGAAAGGTATTGGTATGAAAATCAGGGAGCACAGTCGGTTAACGGGTTGGCTCGAATACCAAATTGTTTTGGGACCAAAACCACCGGGAGTGAAATTCTGCTTATTCTTGAGGATTTGGATGTTGCCGGATATGCCGGGCGTCGAAGTTCGGTGACACGTCACGAGATGCGTATCTGTGTTAGTTGGCTGGCTCGATTTCATGCTGCTTGCATTGATGTAGAGCCGAATGGGCTTTGGGAGACTGGCACCTACTGGCACCTTGAGACCCGGCCGGACGAACTGGAGAAGCTTGATGACCTTGAGCTTAAGGTTGCGGCTCCACTAATTGACAATAAGCTCAACGCGTCTGCTTTTCGCACTCTGGTGCATGGTGACGCGAAACTGGCCAATTTTTGTTTTCATGAAGATGGGCAGCAGGTTGCAGCTTTGGACTTTCAGTATGTGGGGGGTGGGTGCGGCATGAAGGATCTGGCGTATTTTGTGGGAAGCTGTTTGAGAGATGATGAGGCTGAAGAGCAAGAGAAGGATATACTGGATTGCTATTTCAGAGAATTGTCTGGATGCTTAGATCAAGTAGGATCGAATGTCAGGGCTGAGGATATTGAGGTGGAATGGCGTCCCCTGTACCGAGTGGCTTGGGCAGATTTTCATCGTTTCATGCAGGGCTGGAGTCCTGGTCACTGGAAGCTGAGTGACTACAGTGAGCGGGTCACAAGGGATGTGATTGTTTCCCTTAAGGAGGAGATTGCCTGATGGACTTTAGCTCATTAACTCAAAAAGCGCGGCAGGCGGCCCTTGATGCTGGGCGAGTCATCGTTGCTTCTCGTGATCGGCAGGTGGATGCCATACACAAGGATGCGGGCAGCACTTTGGCTTCCCAGGTGGTTACTGAGGTTGATCACGAGGCGCAGGATGCCATTCTGAATGTGCTGCTCCCAACCTGTCGTGATCTAGACCTTGCTTTGCTTACTGAAGAGCAAAAGGACGACGGGAAGCGCCTTGAATGTGATTATTTCTGGTGTGTTGATCCCCTCGATGGGACCTTGCCCTTTATTCAGGGAAGATCCGGGTATTCGGTCTCTATTGGGCTTGTTGCTAGAGATGGCTCACCACAAATAGGAGTCGTTTATGATCCGGTTAATGAAGTGCTTTATGAGGCCACCAAGGGACACGGATTGAGGCGGAACGGTAAGCCATGGGAGCCGGGGTCTTTCGGGAGTGAATTGACCTTCACCTTCGATAGGAGTTTGGCAGAATCTGCCGTGTTCGAGGAGGTTAAGCAGGCTTTGGAATCTGGTGCCCGTTCACTTGGTCTAGACGGTCTAACTACTCTCCATTTTGGTGGTGCTGTTATGAATGCTTGTTATGCATTGGAACAAGGCCCTGGTTGCCATTTCAAGTTTCCAAAACCTGAGGATGGAGGAGGTAGTCTGTGGGATTATGCAGCGACTGCTTGCCTATTTGAGGAAGCCCGCGCCATCGTATGTGATGTATTTGGTGAGCCGCTGGATCTAAATCGTGCAGATTCTACGTTCATGAATCATCGAGGAGCACTTTACGCCACCGATGAATCAATAGCTAAAATGATACGCGATATCATTCGCGCACTGGGCTCAAGAATGTGAGCCAAATAGACCACTTCAAGTGCCCTGTCGAGTCAAACCGTCAGGGCACTTGGGGTAGAAATAAATTGTGGTCAATAATCCGATTAAACGAGGTCTGAGGTGCGCCATCCTTTGCGTGCTTCAACCTCGATTAGTGCGGCAGCTTCATCGTTACCGGTGATTTTCATGGTCTTCTCGTCCCATGCCAGCGGCTTGCCGGTGCGAATGGCTAGAGTGCCAAGGATAATGCTTTCAGTAAGCGGTCCGCTATAACTGAAGTCAGAAACCGTCTTTTCGCTATTACGAATACCGTTGACCCAGTCATTGTGGATGCCACGTACGCGCTTGAGTGTTTTGGGCACGCGATCATTGGCATTCTTACGATATTCTTCCCAGCGTGCTTTAGGATAAAGTCTGGGGCTGTTCGGGCGCATGCCGTCATGGCAAATTCCGCCTTTTTCTCCGACCATGATGAAGCCACCGTGGCCCTTTATGTCCCAGTCATAACCTTTCGGGGCCTTGGGCAGTCGGGGACCTTCCACCCACTTCACATCCACTGCCGCCTTTTTTCCGCGCGCAGGGAACTTGTATGTAACGATGGATCCGTTTGGTGTGTGAATCGGGTTGGCGGCTTCGGCCATGTCGACCTCGACCCGGTCAGGAGCTCCGAGGCCCAGTGCCCAGTAGGCGGTGTCAATGGTGTGGCAGCCGATGTCACCGAGTCCGCCGCAACCAAAGCTCCACCATGGTCGCCAGGTTGTCGGGTGCAGTGCTCTGCTGAAGGGAACATCTTCCTGGCAAGGTCCCAGCCATAGGTCCCAGTCCATACCCTCGGGCAATTTTTCCGCAGCGGGATAGGCACTGCGCACTTGGCCGTTAAATCCCCACCCACGGGCAGGCCGGTCTGTCCAAGTGATCACTTCTTTAACTTCACCAATGAGTCCTGCATCATACCACTCCTTGACGAGATAAGCTCCCTCGAAGGCGTGTCCTTGGTTGCCCATCTGGGTTACGATCCCTTTTTCCTTGGCAAGAGCCTGCAGGGTGCGGGCTTCCCAGAGGGAATGCACCAGAGGTTTTTCGACAAAGACATGTTTACCCATGCTCATTGCGGTATAGGCGATTGCGAAGTGTGTGTGATCCGGTGTGCCGACTCCTACAGCGTCAATCTGGTCACCCATCTCCTCGAGCATCTTACGGAAATCCTTGTAGAATTTGGCCTGTGGAAATTTCTGCTTGGCGCGGCCCCATGTGCCAGGGTTGCAGTCGCAAAGGGCAACCACATTGTTACCGCCGGCACAACTGTTGAGGTCACCCCATCCCATGTTGCCAAAACCGACCCATGCAATGTTGATCTTCTTTTCGTTTGCTCCAAACACACTGCTTGGCAGGAATGTTGGGAGTGCCAGTGCTGATGCCCCCTTAAGGACAGTTCGGCGTGAAGTCTTATTTCCGGGATTTACTCGAGTCATTTTTCCTGTTTTGGTCTAGGTTTGAATTCTTAAGGTATATAAAAGCCTGAGGTTGAGTTTCTCAATCTATGCGTCGGAAAGCAAGTCATCTTTGAGGAATCCTAAGGGCGTTTGCAGGATCTTTCCAAAGATAGAACCCGAATTTGTCTTTCAGGATAGGCTGTACTGATGCAATCTGAGTTTTCATGAAAATACGATGCTGGTTGTTGTTTGTTCTTCTGATCGTGTCAAGTCGCCTTGGGGCTGCTGACTTACCGAAGGCTCTGCTGATTGGTGACTCGATTTCCATTGGTTATACTCCTCACGTTGTCGCTGCGCTCAAGAGCAGGGTTGAAGTCAGTCACCACAAGGGTAATGCCCAGCATACGGGCACGGGATTAAAGATGCTCGATCGCTGGATTGGCGGGAAGAAATGGGATGTGATCCATTTTAACTGGGGGCTTTGGGATCTTTGTTATCGTCATCCTGATTCCCGGGTCCAGGGACGCCGGGACAAGAAAAAGGGCACGCTTACAACTTCACTCGAGCAATACGAGAAGAACCTTGATCAGTTGGTAGTTCGCCTGAAAAAGACCGGTGCCAAGCTGATCTGGGCACATACCACGACAGTGCCGGATGGAGAGGCAGGACGAAAGCTTGGTGATGATGACAGATATAATGACGCTGCCTCAAGGGTCATGAAGAAGCATGGGATTGAGATCAATGACCTGAATGCTCTGAGTGATTCATTTCCTTCTGCGCTTTTCACCGCTCCTGGTAACGTTCACTTTAAAACAGAGGGATCCAGAAGGTTGGGGCAGGCGGTGGCAGAAAAAATTGCGGCGGCTCTTGTTCCGTGAAATGTCCTCATGTATTCATGAAGGCATTAGCAATAATTTGTTCTATGAGATTGAAGCCCTTATTTCTTTTTCTTTTTTCCTTAACGGCTTTTCCAATTGCCATGACTAGTGGCAATGGTGCGGACATCCCGCCCAATATCGTCTTGATCCTTGCTGATGACATGGGATTTGGGGAACCAAGCCATGCAGGAGGCATCATTCCCACACCTCACCTTGACCGCATGGCAAAAGAAGGCATGCGCTTCACGGATGCCCATACGACCTCCTCGGTATGCACGCCGACCCGATATGGCATCCTGACAGGGCGCTACAACTGGCGGAGTCGGCTCAAGAGAGGTGTGTTATTCAAGGCAACCGACAAGGCATTAATGGATCCCAAGCGCATGAACCTGCCGAATTTCCTCCAGAAGGCGGGTTATCACACCGCCTGCGTTGGTAAATGGCATCTGGGAGCGGACTTCGAGCGAGCACCTATACAAACCAATCCGGACCCAAACAAACGGGATGCCTCCTGGCAGGTCGACTATTCCAAGCCTTTTCGGAACGGCCCCGTGGATGTCGGTTTTGATGAGGCCTTCTTTATTCTCTCATCCCTTGACATGGCGCCTTATGTCTACCTTCGAAATGATCGCGCGATTGAATTGCCGAGCGTGAACAAGGGGTTTCCGCATAACGAGTATAACAAATACCAGCGCATTGGTGCTGCAGCGGCAAACTTTGAGGCCAGTGACTGTCTGGCGGACTGGGCTGCTGAATCCAGAGCCTACATCAAACGCCGTGCTGCGGATAAAAAGAAGAAGCCTTTCTTTCTCTACCTTCCCCTGACATCCCCCCACACTCCGGTTACTCCGGGAAAGAAGTTCAAGGGTAAATATCCTCAATACAGCTGGTATGCGGACTTCATGGCCGAGACGGACTGGGTGGTCGGTGAGCTGCTTGAGGAGCTTGAGCATTCCGGCCTTGATCAAAATACCATGGTCATATTCACCTCTGATAACGGATTTGCCCCTTATGTAAAGGTGCCAAAGATGATTAAGGCCGGTTACCGTCCCTCCGGTTCCTTCCGTGGGGCAAAGGCGACCATCTATGAGGGTGGGCATCGTGTGCCCTTTCTGGTGCGCTGGCCCGGCACAGTGAAAGCCGGCTTCGTTAATCCGGCGACAATCTGCACCACGGACTTTTTCGCCACCTTTGCTGATTTGGTAGGCAAGAAAGGCGATCTTCCAGATAACGCCGCGGAGGATTCGTTCTCTTTTCTGCCTTGCCTGCAAGGGATAAAGAAGCCGATTAGACCATTCACCATTCATCATTCGATCTCGGGCGTGTTCGCCATCCGCAAGGGTGACTGGAAATTAATCCTTAATAAAGGTGCCGGCGGAGGATGGGGCGGTTCCTGGGAAACTACCAAGACCAGCGCCAAGATGGTGCAATTATACAATATGAAAGATGACCCCGCGGAAACCAGAAATCTGGAGGAAGTCCATCCGGATGTCGTGAAGCAACTGGTAGATGATCTTGCTGGGGCATTTCGCAATGGCCGCACTACCCCGGGCACACGACAGGAAAATGAGGGCTGGCCCTTTCGGGATAAGACAATCCAGACCAAGTTCCCGCAACTTAGCGAAAAGTGAACCGGATCCTTTATCCATTGCTTACCGCATTTTTGCTGGCCGGCTGTGACCTGCATGTGGATTCCGTTTATCTGGGGCGTGATGAAGCACGCTTCTTGAGTGACGTGTCCGCTGGAAATCTTGCGGCAGTCAAAAAATTCCTCGATCAAGGCGGGAACGTTAATTTACAGGATGAGCCGGGCATGACCCCTTTGCACCATGCCGTTAATGCGGATTGGAAAGGGAGCCACCTTGAAATAATTAGGCTGCTCATCGATAGAGGAGCCAATGTCAAAGCGATCGATGACACGCATCATACCCCTTTACATTTGGCGAGTAACAAGGAGGCTGCCGGCTTGTTAATTGATGCGGGAGCCGATGTGAATGCCAAGACAAAACGCACGGGGGAAACATCGTTATTCTCGGCAGCACACGGTGCTGCCCAAGGGGCTTCCAAAAGTTATGAAATGTATTTGCACTTAACCAAGCTGTTGATCGCCAAAGGGGCGGATGTAAACGTTAAACTTAAATCGGGAAGTATGCTTACAGATAACAAACCGCACCGTGAGAAAATAGGAGAAACAGTTTTACATCAAGTGGTTCGGAGTTATTCCGAAAAACATGCGGCTGAGGTTTGTGGACTGCTAATCGCCAACGGTGCGAATGTGAATGCACTGAATGAGAAAGGCCAGAGCCCAGTGGATGAAGCGCTGGCGAATGGGCGCAAGAAGACTACTGAATTTCTTCGTGCCCATGGGTGCAAGACAGGTGAGGAATTAAAATCTATAGAACAATGAAACCAATACTGACAGTAACAATTTCAGCAGTAATGTTGATGGTATGTGAAGCAACAGAAAAGCATGGTGTGAAACAGTTAAATGAACCGATTTCACAAAGAGGAAGTGCTGATGAACGAAGGCAAAGACGCATTACCGATGAAGAGCTTCAGGCAATTTCAGGTTTGCATGCGGCTGCTGAAGCTGGAGACCTGGAGGCAGTGAAGCAATTCCTGAAAGAGGGCACGGATGTTAATTGTGTAGCTGGTAAGGCGTCCTACAGAATCTTACACAAAGCAGCTCGAGCTGGCGATAAGGCGATGGTTTCTTACCTCATTCAGCAAAAAGCCAGTGTGAACGCTCGTGCCATCTCCGGCTTGACTCCGTTGGACGTGGCGATCAAGAAAGACCATCGCGAAATTGTACAACTGCTTCGCGAAAACGGTGGTAAAACCGACTTTGATTTGACTGATAAGACCTCCGTGCGCTGGCTTAAAATGTGCCTGAATATGTATAAGGTTGATGTTGGGCATTTTCCAACGACCAAGCAGGGAGGCCTCAACGCTCTTATGAAAAAACCACTGTTTGCGGATAAAAGTTTAGAAGGAAAATGGAAAGGTCCTTATTTGAAAAAAGAAAAGGCAATGATTGATGACTGGGGAAGAAAACTTAACTACGAACCTACTAAGCGTGAATATACGCTTTATTCATCCGGTCCGGACGGAAAGTCAGGAACCCGGGATGATCTCATTTATGCTCGCAGCTTTGATTTTCTATACGAACAAAACTCAGAGGAACAATGAGACAATTTCCAATTATTGCCAAGAGATCCCTTGAGGTTCATTTTCTGCTGGCCTTGATGGCCGGATTGATGAGTTCGGCTCACGCAGATGTTGAAGGGGCGGAATTAGAAGAGCATCGAAAACAGTATCAAGAGGCGCACGCCAATTTTGTCAAGACTCAGGACTATGGGAAAGATTACAGGCTTTCGATCGAGTCCGCTCATCAGCTCATTTTAAAACTATTGCAGTATTGGATAACTCTCCCGGAAGATGCTGTTGATGAGCCTGATATTCGCCGCGAAATCAGAGCCGTTTACAAAAAAACAGCGGGCAGTTCGCTCACGGGAAAATACAACCAAGCTAAGTCATTCATGTCTCGTGCGGTTTGGCCTCTGCTTGCCACGAAAGAACCAAATCAGGAACAAGCATCATTTATTGCGGAGTTGGTGAAGCCACAGATTGGAGTTCGTATCAACGATAAGGCAGTGAAGCGAGGAAAACCCACGGAACCTTTCGGTTGGAACGTGCAGGCGGCTTACGCTTTGGCATTGATTCGTAGCGGAAAAGCAAAACAAGGCCATGAAGAAATTGACCTTCTCTATGCGAAAGCAAGAATAAATAGCAAGGTAAACCCTGAAGGTAAGCTTGATTATGGACCTGACGCAGGTGAGGGGCGCTATCGCAACTATAAGGACTATCTTCAACTGTGTGAGGTTCTGCGAGCATTGCGGGCCTTAATTTTAGATGACCGGATCGTGGCCGCAAAGCATCTTGAAATGGCGAAGAAGCTCCGGGAGACTTTCTCGGCGGAGGCGATTCCATTAGTTTCTGAAGTTGAGCAGTTTTTAAATATGAAAACCGAGTGATTGTCCAAACAGTTAACGTGCTTGATTAGTGAAGATAATGAAGAAGAGCTTGATCCTTAATTTGTTTCCAATCAGGACATTGAGAGAGTTGTTTTTTTGGGGCAGCCTAGCGCTGTTCGTCTCCTCATGTGATCCGTCAAAGGTCAGATTTGGCAAGGATCGTGCTTTTCCGGGATTGAACTACACAGGGGATGGAGAGTTTACCGACCATGGTCGCAAGTCTGGAATTTTCCGCTTCGCTCTGGACTTAGGGCAGGTGAACTTGAAGGAAGCGGTTGATGAACTCCATGAACTCAAGGGGCTTCCTGAAGTGAAGTTTGTGTGCTACCTGCGGGTTGATCACCCACTCCCCCCCCTAGGAGGTGCGGAGGGTGAGTTCAAGGCGGGCGACCTTGTGGTTGAAATGACGCTCAGTGATGAGGATAACAACGAGGTCTTTTCCGAGAGTGCGCCTCTTAGCCGCTGGACATGGTCGGGTTCGGTCGGCGCACTTCGGAGTGACCTTTATACGGCGAGAACCATGTTTACGCCTGAAGAGGGAAAATCCTATAAGATTTCCCTAAAGGTTCCAAAGG
Organism: uncultured Verrucomicrobiales bacterium; assembly: GCA_937893785.1. GTDB lineage: Bacteria > Verrucomicrobiota > Verrucomicrobiia > Verrucomicrobiales > DEV007 > CACIUL01. Next base: position 1,438 of record CALCSP010000378.1, on the reverse strand, counting down.
GGCATCCCGAGGCTCCTACGGGCAGATTATTGCTAATGGGTGGAGGTTGGAAGGCTTTCAACTAATCACCTGATCTATGAAGGCATCCGGTAGAGTTTCCTTTCTGGCTCTGGCCTTTCTTTTTGCTTTTTCTTCCTGCAAGAATGCCAAGCCAAGCATGCAGTGGACCAACGAGAAGATAGGTCCAGCTTTTACGTTGGCCTCTGATCTGAATAAAGCCACCAGCTGTGAAGTGCTCAGGGTAGATGACGCTTATCCGAATAAGAGAGAAGCGAAGAAGAATAGTGAAGATCTTCACGGCTATGCCATTTTATCGAAGGCGGTTGCTGTGAGAGCAAAATCACGGCGCACATTATCGGCGATTTTATCCAATCCGAAAACCTACATTCAATACGAGGAACCTCCGGATTGTAGTTTTCGTCCAGGGATAGCGTTCCGTTTTACTGATGGAAGCATTCAGGTTGATCTTCTGATCTGTTTTAGTTGCAGTGAGTTGCGCTACTATTTGAATGATGAGATTGTCGGAACAAGTTTTTTCCGATCTTCGGAACTGCGCGGTCTGGTCAAGGAACTGTTCCCGGATGACAAGAAAATCCAATCATTGAAGTGAGTGGGGGGGGACTTCAAGCCTCATTTAGTTGTTGCTTTTTGTAGCTCTGACTTCTTCTGATACTTCAACGTATGATTGATATACAAAAACGTCTGACCGCTTTCATTGTGTTCGCTTTAGCTTTGGGATCAGCAGATGTTCGAGCCGCACAGGCACCTCTGACTCAAAAGCAGCTTGAATCACAATCGGAATTAATAGTTACCGGCAAGGTGATGGCTATTGCCTCCCACATACAGAAATCCCAGATCGAACGGTCTTTTGGTATTCACCGTGACAGGATATACACCCTTACCATCCAGGTGTTAGGCATTGCAAAGGGCAGTGGAGTGAAGGTCATGCAAGAAATTCAAGTTTTGGCGTGGCGACCTGTGGTGCGTATTCCTAGATTGCCGGGGTTTCAGGGGCACGGTCCTATTCCTGGGAAGGATGATACCGTAACGGTTTATTTGAAGTGGAATAAGGCAGGAAAATTCTGGGCGCCAATTCATCCCAATGGGATCGAAATTACAAAGCGAGGCAAGTGATCAAGTTAAGAGGCTGAAGCATTGTAAGCGAATTGTCCTTGTAGAGTCGTGCGTTTACCAGTCGTAAAAAAACTGAAAAAAGACGCAAAAGGGTGCAAGAAAGCACAAAATTGTCTTGGCTTCGCGAGAGTTAATCTGAGAGGATTTGAATGTAAGAAACCACCCACTTATGAAAAAACTGAAGATAGCTTCACTCCTGCCGGTCCTTTTGATGTTTAGCAGCCAAGTGTTGGCTGAGTTTGAGTTCATTCCCATCAGTAATGACGCGGACTCGCAGATCAGCACCGACAATGAGTATACCCAC
>CALCSP010000377.1 GCA_937893785.1 uncultured Verrucomicrobiales bacterium | reverse complement strand
GTTCATAAAGCTCACTTGTAGCATAATAATTATCGCCAAATCCTGACCTGACCTCTCCTGAATACAAAGCTCTGGCATTCTCAAAATCATCATTGCCCGGCGGAGAGGCACGGTTGAACGCAAGGATCGTTGTGACTCCTCCTGCCAAAAGCACATGTGTCAGGATAGAGCCGAAAAAGGCAAAACGGATCTGTTGTCGGTCTTTCATTTGAGCCGCTGGCTTTACTCAACAGCCGGCATCAAGCTTTTTGGGGCAAGGAATGCACACTTTGGAGGCGTTTCTTCAGCTTTTCAATGACGGAGAGCTATCCTCATCTAGTGACTTACTTAATAAAATAACTGAGGTGTTCAAGTTCTAGTGCTAAATCCACCGAGTTAACCACCACATGATCGGGAACTTTCAGGTGTATCGGCGAAAAATTGAGAATTGCCTGTACTCCTGAACTGACTAGCTCGTTAGTTACCGACTGAGCAACCTCACCCGGAACCGCCAGAATGGCCATTTTCACCTGATTTTCAATTACATAGGCTGACATCTGCACAGCAGGAAAAACCGGTACCCCAGCACGAACCGTCTTGGCTCGTTGAGGGTCCGCTTCAAAAGCCGCAGAAATCTCAAATCCCTCTTTGCCAAATCCGGTATATCTTGAAAGGGCGGCACCCAGGTTACCCATGCCAACCAAAACGACAGCCTGGAGGCTGCTGGTCCCTAGCACGTCGACAATCACGTCGGCAAGCGCATTGACGTTATAACCGAGACCGCGAACACCAAACTGCCCAAAATGAGCAAGGTCCTTGCGTAATTGCGTTGATTTCACACCCGCAGCCTTTGCCAGTGCACTGGATGACACTGTCTCTACACTGTTGATCTTCAATCGCTCAAGACAACGCTGGTAAATAGAAAGCCGATAAATCGACTTCCGAGGAATCTGAGTTCTCTTTGCCATTCGTGAAAAATCGCAATGAAATGAAATAAGTCAAGCCAAGCACCAAGAAACAGCACCTCATGATACCAGGTATGAATAAACCCAAAAATTCCAAGCCTCTGTAGGCCTGAATGAACCGCTTAACTGAAGGTATCAGTTAATCTACAGCCGCAACCCGCTATTTGTCGGCATAAGATTCCTCAACGCGCTTTGCAACGTCACGGTAGCCATAATCTGTATTGTAGATTTCCTTAAAACACTCAAGGGAACGCTCCTTGTCCTCCATCTTCTCATGGATCAACCCCAGATTATAGAGCATTTCTTTTTTGGTGTTATCCATTGCAAACAATTCACCATTGGCCTCAGTCAGGGTGCCAAGCGCAAGGTCAAACATCTTCATCTGGTCATAACACCTTCCAAGCATCAACATGGAGCGGATACGGATGTGTGGATTATTCTTGGCCTTTTGCAGGTGTGGAATTGCTTCCCGGTATTCCTCGGCAGTGAACAGGTGATTGCCTAGGTCAAATCGCAGCTGCGGATCCGTCGGATTGCGCTCAACCCTGTCCTTGGCCTCAGCGATTTGTTGATCAATTGAAGCAAGGCGCAACTCTTCAAGTTGGGCTTTCTTCTCATCGACATCATCACCACCTGCATTGATCTCACTTTCTAATTTGGCAATCTTCTGATCCCGTATCTGATCACGCGCATCCTCAGCCTTGCGCTGCAGGGTAGCATCACTCTCACTCAGGGAAAAAGCATATTCATAATAGGATGCGCAGCTTTCCCAATCTTCAAGGCGCTCATACAGGTCTGCAATTTTCTTTACCGTATCAAGGTTCTGTGGATCTTCTGTGTATTTAGCTCCCAAGTCAGCAAGTTGTGCCTCCATCTGCTCCCTTGTGGCACCGATACGCGAAGCGGATTCCAGATTTTCCGCCTCGTCCTTGTCCCGCAAAAGATCCTTAAAGGATTTATCCGTTGCTCCCCAGCCCCCCTTGGACATCGTAGCCTGAGCGGCGGCATCCTTCGCCTTCTTACGAGCCTCACCATCAGCAGGATCCTGCTCAACGATGAGGTCATAAATCTTCGCCGCATCACCACTGTTTCCCTGAGTCAGGTAATGATCACCAAGTTTGTGGAGATTCTTCTTCTCATTGGGATGAAAATTACGCACCGTCTCCAGACCAAAAACCGCAAGTTCCGCAACTCCCAGAGCCATAAAAGCTTCATAAAGCAGAGTATTGGCCTCAACATTTCCAGGGTCATTATCCAGTTTTTTTTCTATTTCCTGCAGGGCTGCCAGTGGGTCCTTTTTCACCTTGCCCTTGACCTTGAGCATTCCGCCCGAAAGCAATCCTTTGGATTTCTTTCCTGTAGCCCTGAGGCGAGCCCCCTGAGCCATCCGCAGAATTTCCCTCCCCTGCAGAAATCCAGCCTCTTCTTTTAAGATACCGTGAAGCAGACTAATGGCATAATCGTAATTGAGTAACTCAATGGCACTCTGAGCCTTGAGAAAAAGGCCATGGTTTTTGGGGTCAAGTTTTTCTTCGGTAACCAGTTCCAGTGTTGCGTCCATAATGAATTGAGGGATGTGGGATTTTGGAGAGATTATAGAGGAAATCAACGAATTTGCCAATATCGAGCTCCGAATTTATCCATTCCAAAGTAAACGGCTCAAGCGATCCAGTTCAAGCAGGGTTCCCTTAGTAAAGTCCGCAGGCCCATATTCCAGAAGCACAAACCAGCATAGAAAGGCAATACCAAACAAAAAAAACCACAGGAAACCCTTCAAAAAGACCATTACCGAATAAATGATTTTATCAAAAATGCCCCCTGCGTCCAGAGAGATTGGAGATTCTAGCCCCAGTTCGCAGATTTTGTCCTCTGGTTGACACAGCCATTCTGTGGTTAAGTATCCTTAATGGCGAAAATTGTCCCATTTCTCAGTATATTACTACTCTTGCCGCTGCTGACAGCCGGCAAGCGCAGGGAATCCAGTCTCATCGGTTTTCACCTACAGGCGAGTGCATCCGACCCTGACAAAAACACGACCAAACTGGTTTTCGGGTCGACTCCAGTTAATGTGAGAATCAACCCGGAGTTCACGCGGCGTGATATCGACGGCTTTTACCCGTTTGTCGCTGAGGACGGTAATTCATTAGGAACTTCCTTCCGGCTCACCAAATCTGCAGGCAAACGCTTGGAGATTCTCTCCAGCATCGCACTGGGACGGCGCCTGTTCACTGTCATTGACAACAACCCTGTCGACTTTGTCCGTATAGACGGCCCAATCAAACACGGATACATCACGTGCTGGAAAGGCTTAAACAAAAAACACATTGAGCAATTCAAGAAAGCCGGCCTTGAGCAGATTGCGGCAGAAGTCGAGGAACCGCGGACTGAGGATGCCGACAAACCTACCGACTCGCAGCAAGTCGAGTAAGAGTTCAACGGGTCTTTGACGCCATTGATGCGCCCCCCATTTCGCCCATTCTGCCTTTTTGCTTTGCTCGTTTTCACGTGGCAGACCGCCGGCACCCAATCAGGAGCACAGATTCGGCGCTTGGAGTTATCCCTACCCACAGAAAATCGTGAGATCTTTGGACCCGACCAATCTC
>CALCSP010000376.1 GCA_937893785.1 uncultured Verrucomicrobiales bacterium | reverse complement strand
GAGAGGCAAGGGCTAATAGCATCAATAATAGAGTGAAGGTTCTCGGTCCGAGGCGGTGTGGGATTTGCCAGTTCATCCAATGTGGCCCGAATGGCTCCACACATGGTATGACCAAGGACCACAACCAGTCGGCTTCCGAACTTCTCCGCGGCAAACTCTACGCTGCCGATTTGGGTGGGTGTGACAATATTACCGGCAACACGGACAATAAAAAGGTCGCCGATTCCATGGTCAAAGATCACCTCTGGAGGAACCCTTGAATCCGAGCAAGACAGGATGATGGCTGAGGGCTTCTGATTTTCAATAGCCTTAAAGTGAGGTCGCTCTCCTTGTGGGGCGATTCCCGCTGTGAACCGGGCATTGCCTTCACGAAGTTTCTGCAGAGCATCCTGTGCTGAGATCATGATGACTTATCGTGGATGTTGAATGAGTATGACGCGATTTTTTTCACCATACTTTTTTAATGATGATGAAACATCTCAGATCTATCAACCGCTATTTTCAGTGAGCAAGCGTATTCCTCTGGGTGTTTTCCACGGGGCTTGCTGGAGAAGATAGTTTGGAAATTCCGGTTTCATTCCATAATACCTGTGAAACACGGGGGTGGCAGAACCAGACAATGGTGGCACGATCCAGGACCAGTCGGCGCTGGCTGTCCGGCTGTTGGTTTCCTCATTTTTGCAAAAGCGAATGAACTCGTTTGAGGCTGTATGATGATCAACGATACGAACGCCTTCCTGACCGAAGGACCATAGGATTGCCTCATTCAGTTCAACCATTGCATGATCCCGCCACAGAGTTGCCTGTTTTTCGGTATCCAGGCCCATCTTTTCCGCGATGATAGGCAACTGGTTATATCGATGTTCATCACCGAGGTTTCGAGCGCCAATTTCCGTTCCCATATACCAACCGTTGAAGGGAGCACAGGAATAAACTTCAGACCCGGTCGCAAAGATCATGTCTGAGATGGCAGGTAGCGCATACCATTGCAGGCGCAATTCTTCAAACCATGGCAGACGGGGATGCCTTAGAGGTACTTCCATAACGGCAGAAGCAGGAAGGTCATAGAGTTTCAGTTCACGGCCGCACTGGATGACTAGGGGCAATATATCAAATGGAGTCGGTTCGCTGGGAGGTTGCCAGCCCAGTGAAAGCGCAATTTGAGTAAATTCGCGATTCATGGGGTCACCTAGGGTGTTTCCTGATTGATCGCTATAACCTGCATAGCGGATTAACTGGTGGTTCCAAACACGAATTTCACTGTCAATATTTTCCCATGGTCCGAAGAGCGTCATGGTTGGCCGTATCGAGCCTCCACTGGTCGCTGTTTCAAGGTGTACAAGAAGTGCCTCAAAGATATCATCGGTATTGTCCAGCGATCGGCAGTCAATAACATCAAGTGACTTCCAGTGAAGTCTGCCGATGCAACGGACCGAGTTGCGCCAGGCTAAGCGGGCAGATAATTCAACGGAGCGGTCATCCTGTTGCTGTAAACAGAGCTCTTTGGCATGCTCGGCGAGATCCCAGCATTCCGTAACTCGGCCTCCTGCCAAAGGGCAGCCAGGAGTATTGGGTTCCTTTTCACTGGATGGTTGCGACATGGTTCAGGGTTTCCTTTTTGTAGGGGAATCCGTCGGCAGTTTAGTGCCGGCTGTAATGGGAAGGATGGAAACAGTTTTCTGCTATTCGCGGGAACCGGGAGTGATTTTTAAGCGAATCTCCTTACCTTTACGCTGAACCCTGACAGTAGTTTCTTCACCAATCTTGAGTGCTCCCAGCACGTAGGTGTAGTCGTAGATGTTTTTAAGTTCCTTGCCGGCGAGCGATGTGACAATGTCGCCACCTTTAATGCCAGCCTTGTCTGCCGGGGCTCCCTTGGTTACCCCGCTGAGCTTTACTCCGACAACGTCTCCCTGTGAGTAATCAGGGATCGTTCCAAGGTAGGCTCTGAGGCCACCGCGTGCTCCCTTTTCCTCTGGCTTTTGCATGGCGACATATCCGGGAGTCTCTGCGGACAGCAGTAACCCTCGTGTTACCAGAGCCATGAATTTCGAAGCTTTTGCTGCTCCCTCATAGTTGAGTTTATCCGGTGTGTCCAGTGGGGTGTGGTAATCATCATGGGCTCCGGTAAAAGCATTGAGGATGGGAACCCCACGGAGATAAAAACTCGTGGCATCAGTTGCCAGATATGAGTCTGCCTGAGTGACAATTGGTAAACCCAGAGGAGCATTTCGCTTCTCGATTTCCGCCGGCCATGCAGCACTGGAACCCACTCCCTGCAGCACAAGCGACTTATCAAACCGACCGATCATGTCCATGTTAAGTGCGGCGGCAAAGAGCTTATCGAGTTTGGCATCTTCATCGCCAAAAAACATTTTGGCTGAGGTGCGCACGTAGTGGGAGGAGCCTAGTAGCCCGAGTTCCTCGCCGGACCATGCGGCAAAAATCACAGCACGTTTAAGAGGAAGTTTTCCCTTTGATTTCAGGTCGGTAAGGTATTCAGCAATTTCCATGAGCCCAGCGGTCCCGGATGCATTGTCATCAGCCCCATAATGAATGCTGGAATCTTCCTTGCCGCTTGCCCGCGAGCCCGGTCCGATTTCAGCTCCCAAGTGGTCTACGTGTGCACCTATCAGAACAGCGGGTGCATGAGGGTCATCGGCGGGAATGACTCCTAGTACGTTGCGTCCGGTTCTCTTCTCTTGAGCAATGCTCAGGTTGGCCCCAAGTGTGATTTTCTTCAGCGGTATGCCGGCTTGCATCTTGCCGGTATCCAATCCGTCTTGGAGTTGTTGCAAGGTCTGTTGCACCCCACCTTCGACGAGCATTTTTTCAGCGATTTTATCACTGACCGAGATGGCTGCAATCCCTGAGTCTGACATGCTTGCATCAGTTCCCAGTGGTACAAGCTGGTTCTTGACCTTGGCGTTGGGGCCAGAGGCGATGATGATACCGCGTGCGCCTTTCTGGCGGGCAATCAGGGTCTTATATCGCAGGCTGGAGAAACGAGCGAATCGGCGACGCTCAGCGGGAGAGATCCCTTCAGGCATATAGCGCAGTATCAGCACCCATTTGTCTTTCACATCAAGGTGGAAGTAGGAGCTGTAGAGTTCCTGCTTGGAACCATTTTCCGCTTTTCCCTCAGGAACCTCTAGTCCGTAACCGGCAAAGACGATTTCCGCGGAATCAATTTTGCCAGTCTTTGTGAACGAGAGTGGGCGCCAGTCTCTATTGAGTTCGAGCTTGTCGTTATCCCAAGAGAGCTGGTTTGTGTCACCGAGGTCAATGCCGGCAGTGAACTCAAATTTCTGGAAATAGGTCCCTCTTTCACCTCCTGGTTCAAGGCCAATTTTCTTGAAATGATCGGCCACATAGGCGGTCGCCTTGATTTCCCCCTCAGTTCCAGTGAGCCGCCCCTGAAGTTGCTCGGAAGCAAGGTATTCTACATGGGTTTGAATATCTCCAGCAGTAATAGCCGGGCTTGTTTTGGTTTCCGGAATGCCGGCAGCACGTTCTGGACTGGCCTTGAGGGATTCTAGAGCTTTTGCGTGATTCCAGTTTGCCAAGAAAATCTGGGATTGCTTGGCAGCAGTGCGGTTTGTCGTCCAGGAGATAGACTTGCCGTCAGGAAGGAAGGCGGGCAGACCGTCAAATCCCTCAGTCTCTGTGACTCGGACAGGTTCCTTCTTGCCATGGAGATCTACTAGGTAGAGTTCAAAGTTGGCGAATCCGTGCTTGTTGGTTGCAAAAATCAGGTATTCACCGCTGGGGTGATAGAAGGGCGCCCATGAAAGTGCCCCGATTGAGGTGAGCTGGCGTTCCTTACCAGTTTCAAGCTCCATGGTGAATATTTCTGCACTGTCTCCCTTTTCCGAGAAACGCCGCCAGCAAATAGACTTTCCATCCGGTGAGAAAAAAGGCCCTCCATCATATCCGGGGGTGTTGGTCAGTCGCCTGATTTCGGAACCGTCAGAGCGCATCAAGTAGAGGTCCATGAAGTAGGACTTGTCGATCTTAAAGCGTTCCTTTTCCTTATCGCTGAGTGTGCGGGTGTACGCTTCGCGGTTGGAGGCGAAAGCGATCCATTTTCCATCTGGAGAATAGGACCCTTCGGCATCATAGCCCTTAGTTTTTGTGAGGTTAATCGGGAGTGAGCCATCAGTCTGGGTCTGCCAGATTTCATAGTTCTCGTCGTAGTCCCATGAGTATTTTCGAATGGTTCTTGTTTTGCGTTCCTCAATTTCTTCCTTTTGCTTGTCCTTTGCCTGTTTGTCGCTATGCGAGGAGGCAAAGAGGACCCGTTGGCCATCTGGGTGAATCCATGCACAGGTGGTTTTCCCCCATCCAGGCGAAACGCGGTTGGTGTCACCGGTTTCAAGGTCAAGAAGATAGATCTGGAAGAATGGATTGCCAGGTTCACGTTCGCTTTGGAAGATCATCTTCGAGCCATCTTGGTTGAAGTATCCCTCACCGGAACGCTTGCCTGCAAAGGTGAGCTGTCGTGTATTGGAGAGGAAACGGGCTTCCTGCGAAGCTTTCTGATTGTTGTCCTCTCTGGCCACTAGGTAAAGCGTTCCAATTCCCGTGACTGATGCGACAAGGAGCGCGATGCGGTTTTTCATGATTTTTTAAAGAGGTAACCCTGCTGCGAATTTGTGCAATGCCCAATGGTGTATCTTTCCCTCGTAACTACAGGGTAACGAGCAACACCACGCTTTTTCATGGCTGATGGGCAAACTTCTCCCACATCCACAGCTTGCGGGGAAGAGGTTATTAATAATGAATGGACAGGCTATTTACCGATACAAAAAAGCTTTTTGTCAGTACGAATAAGTGCAACGCCGTCCGCTAGTGCAATTGAACTGCGAACTCGCCCGTTTCGACCAGGTCCCATGCCCACCTTGTGCAAGGGCTGAAATTTCTCGCCTGCAGCAACGACAACTACCTCACCGTGATGTGTAATGAGATAAATCTTGCCATCAGCTGCAGTGGGGGAGGCCTCAATTTTTCCTTCTACTCCCAGGTCTTCGCTCCATATCACCTTTCCGGATTCCGGCTCAATACAGCTCAGGGTGTGGGTGCGTTTACGACCGTTATTGGCAACGTAGAAGTGTCCGCGATAAAATAACGGGGTAGGGACATCGGTGGAAACATTGGGATTTGTGCTTTTCCAGGCAATATGAGAATTATCCAGATTGCCATTGCTGCCTAGTTTCACAGCATATATCGGCGCTCCCTTTGGCGCGCAGGCCAGAGCAATTCCCTTACCGGCGACAGGAGAAGGAACAAGGCGCCAGTGACCAATTTTGTCCGGGTTCCATGTGCCCCAGCGCCAGATTTCCTTACCCGTTTCCGGATCATGCCCGGTAATGCAGTCTCCACCTGTGACCAAGAGCTGTGTCTTGCCATCATGCTCATATAATACCGGCGTGCTGAAAGCCTCCTTGGCTTCTGCCCTAGCGTCATCAGGTCGCTCTACCTGATAAACTTTACTTCCATCCTTCATGGATAGGGCAAGTAGGTATGAGGAGTGCTTGCCGCCACCTCTTTGAAAACCATGGACCGGGGTATCACGCTGCAAGACCTGCATGATAATATTGCCACCATGAAGCAGGGGGCTTGTGGAGAATGTCCATAGAAAGTAGAACTTCCCGTATTCTTCCTGAATGTTTTTCTTCCATACTGGTTTTCCTTCCAGAGTAAAGACCGCGATGTCACCAGTGCCATAGAAGAAGACAACGTGTTTGCCGTCGCTAACCGGAGAAGCCCCCGCATAGTTAGAACGGTCATCCTGTTTGAGCCCTTGCCCGACAACATGGCGCCAAAGTTCTTTTCCGGTTTTCAGGTCGTAGGCAAGCGCAACCAGGTTTTCCTTAGACTCATCGGTTGATGAAATGAAAACATGATTATCTGAAATGACGGGTGTGGAAGCAGCTGCTCCCGGCATGTCTACCGACCAGCGGACACCTTGGTCAGGGCTGAAGGATTGCGGGGTATTCTCTGCTTGGCTTGAACCGTTCATTTCAGGTCCCCGCCAGTTATTCCAGTCTTCTGCGTGGAGTAGCGATGAGCAAAGGATAAAGATCGTTAAATGTGCGAGTTTGAGTGCTTTCATAACTTTATTGCGTTTGATTGTTATTATTTGCCGGAAGGTGTGAGAATTTCCAGATTTTTAAATTCTACGTGCATTTCGTCACCGCCGTGAAGTTGTAGACCAATATGGCCTTCAGTGCGACCTGGGTCATCAACAAGTTCCGCAGTTTTTCTACCGTTAATACGCACTACGATACGCCCCCCGTGGGCACTGAGCTGAAGGTCTGTCCATT
>CALCSP010000375.1 GCA_937893785.1 uncultured Verrucomicrobiales bacterium | reverse complement strand
GACTGGGTGATGGTTCCCAATGTCTTTGGAATGAGTCAGCATGCTGATGGCGGATCAATAACAACCAAACCTTACTTTTCCGGGGCGGCATATATTCGCAAAATGAGTAATTATCCGGCTGGAGAATGGACGAAAATTTGGGATGGACTTTATTGGAGATGGATTCTCAAGCACGCTGATGAACTTAGGAAGAATCCTCGCTGGGCGATGATGTGTGCCACGGCAAGGAGGATGGCACCAGAAAAACAACAGATGCATATTACTGAGGCGGATGCGTTCCTCGAACGGTTAGATGCCGACCGATAATTCAATGACGCTTGAGCTGTTTCCTTCTGAAGAATTTACCTTCGCCTCTTCCCGGAAGAGTGCCTTGGATCAACTCAATGATTTTGTGCCCAAAGCAGGTTGTTATGCTCGTGATCGGAACAAGGTGGGATCCGATCACTCAAGTGTTTCCCGTCTCTCGCCGGCGATTCGTCACCGCCTGATAACCGAGGATGAGTGCTGTGATGCTCCCCGTAAACGTTTTGCGCGCTCAACTATAGACAAATTCATTCAGGAGGTGTATTGGCGGCGCTACTGGAAATTATGGCTCAGCCTCAGACCTCATGTATGGACCAATTACTTAAATGAATTGAGCAATTTTTGCAGTAATTCTAAGTATGACGAGTTGTTAGAGCGGGCAAGTATTTGTGAGGAGGGAAAGAGTTCCATTTCAGTAATGAACTATTTTGCCCGTGAACTGATTTCCACCGGGTATCTGCATAATCATGCAAGAATGTGGTTTGCAGGTTGGTGGATCCATGTTGAGCGACTTCCATGGCAGTTGGGAGCCGATTTTTTCATGCGCCACCTTCTTGATGCAGATCCGGCATCCAACACGCTTTCATGGCGTTGGGTCGCCGGACTGCAAACTCCTGGCAAGACCTATCTTCCTCGGCGTTCTAATATCGAGCGTTATCTTGATAAGGATATTTTGGCTGATCATTGCGCAGGTCTTGACCAGCTTGAGTCACCTCAGGTTTGGCATCCGGCGTGGGCGGGGCGTGAACCGGTCACCTGTGAGCATTTCCCAGATACCCCCGAGATTGGGGAAAACGGACTGGGAATCTGGATTCATGAGGAGGATATGCTGCCCGAATACAGTCCGCTGCGGGAGATTAATAGCGAATATCTTCTCGTTTCTGGAAATGTATCTGCATGGAGTCGTTTATCCATATCCCAGCAACGCATTGAATGGACAAAAAGTGCGCTGAGGGATACCTACCTGCGTGCCACTGAGCAATTTGCTGCAAAAGTTTCTCTGGAGACAACTCGCCCGATCCTTGATGCTGTCCCCAGTTGGGCAGAAAAGCACTCTCTGAAGCAGGTAGTTGCAATGCGTCCAGCAGTTGGTCCTCTTGCAGACATGATTCCTGACCTGCGCGTCACCCTCAAAGGGAAGGGAATAGAGTTGTTACTATTGGATCGGTTGCAGGACAGGAGCCTGCGCAGATTTGCCACCGGCGGTTTTTTTGGCTTCTGGAAAAAAGTATGCGCTTTGGGGGTGTAGCAAAATTTCGCTGATGGCTCTTGAATGCAGCGGATGAGGCGTTTGACTCGCGGCTACTTTCCTGCCGCTAGCTTTTTTGCAGTGGCTAACCCTGATTTAATCGCCAGTGGCACCCGTCCCCGCCCCACTAAACCATCGCCGGCAAAGAAAATTCCGCATGATTCTGCTTGCTGCAGATTGGTAGTGTCCACAGCGCTTCTGGGGGCAGCAAGTAACCAGCGCTGACTGTCCCACCAGTCCGGGGCTTGATCTATTTCAGGTATCAGGCATGAGAGCTGTTCCAAAACCTGAGGGAGCAGATGTTCAGGATTATGTTCCAAATGACGTGAGGACCAGCTTGGTGACATTTGGATTACCAAGACGGTATTCCCATTTGGAACGTGCCCGGGTTTATCATCTTCAAAGCTAATCCATGAGACAGGATGTTGCCCATCCTGGTTGACTAGTGCGTGAAAGCGTTTTTGCAACCGCAATTCATCAGTGAATCCGATCACAAAAGCAAACTGGGGATCATACCTTGCCTGCTGCAATGCCTGAATCAGTGAATCGCGTATGTTATTTTGGAGGATGCTATCTACGATAATCTGAGCTGCCTGTGGAGCTGGTGCAGTAACGATGACAGCATCAAATTGCCCAAGGCTATCCCCGACTTCGTTTTCAAGCTCCCATTTTTGCTCCTTGTCAATGAGTCGCTTTACTCGTTGCTGCCTTTGCACGTCGGTGCCTGATGCTGCCTGCAGTAACTTTCCCAGATTACTAATGCCCTGGCGGTAGGTATATTTGGGTTGCTTATTCTGCTCGGGGTCGCCCGGGGAAATGACGCTGTCTTGATCAAATGTCCAGACATCTCCCTTGATCTCGACAAGGTCAACGGAAGGTAGTGTTTCATGGATCAGGTGAGCAACTTCCGGATCTGTTGTACGGAAAAAATTCGCGCCATGGTCCATGCAAATTTGGCCACGTCTCCTTGTCGCTGCTCTACCGGAAAGGCCGCGGCTCTTTTCGAAAACGACAGATTGAATGCCTTGACGCGAGAGCTCGAATGCTGCCGAGAGGCCCGACACTCCTGCTCCGATGATGGCAACTTCTTTCATGGTGATATCGTTACCCAACTAAGCCGATAAGCAATACTTCTGGAATGGAATACGGGTTAGCAAAGGTGGTTTCCATGGGGGAGGGGGATGATCTTTGTAATAATGGAAGGCCTCTAATAGCGAAGCGGACATTAGAGCTGACATTTTCATCGCTTATTGTCCTAATTCCAGTTAAGTATTACATATTTGAGGCCTTCTTGTCTGAACAGCAGGAAGGCCGTTGCTTACATGGCCATGGTGCCTGCCGAATTAAGAGTTGCTTAAGCTTTTTTTGGGTGAAGAGATAAGGCTTATGTCGTTTGCAAATTTTAATGCATGATCTCGATGTCTTTCATTAAGGTTAATGGCAACGCGGTCAGGTTGATTGTGGTATTGGCTGTGTTTGCTGTGGGTTTGTTTTACGGACAGTTTGCCCGCGCACTTGCCGTGGATATGCGTTCCTACGACCCGGCTTGTGGCGTGGAAGTGGATACAGGAGAAAAAGAACTTACTATTCGATGGAACACCCCGGAGGGGTCGACTGAACTGACACTGAATATTTCCGGTCAGGGGGAGCTAGTACGATCGGTTGCCGTTGGAGGAAAAGTAGGGAAGCCTGTTGTGATCTTGCGTGATGCTGATCCTCTTACGGTGCTCACTATAGGTCAGCGTGACTTAAAGAAACGTGGAGGTTGGACCATTTTCTTTGACCCCACTAACCGTAAGCTAAGTAAGTCGGGTCGTCTGGCACTAAAGCTTCAATCCGTGGTTGTGAAAAGTGTGGGGCGCAGGTGCATGGTTGATCTTTACGGACTTGAGGGAGGTGGCTTCTCGGGGAAACTTCGATTTACCCTTTATGCAGGTTGTGACTTGATTCACCTGCAGGCGATTGTCGAGACCGGTCAGGATGCACGAGCCCTGCTTTATCATTCTGGGCTTAACTTTGACCCGGCGGGTAAATCGGTGTCCTGGATTGGCCTGGATGACAAGCTGCACCGGGCCGAGGCAAAGGCAGAACCTGCCATCCCAGTGAAGGTTCGTAACCGCACGATTGCCCTTGAGACCAAGACCGGATCCATTGCGGTCTTCCCGCCTCCACACCGTTATTTTTATCCACTTGATGAGGCCTATAACCTCGGATTTACGTGGCAGGGAACTGATTTTATGGGGCAGAAATCCGGATTTGGTATCGGTATCAGGCAGGATCTTATGGGAGATAAGCGCTGGGTTCCTTGGTTTAATTCTCCGCCCGGGACTGAACAGCAGTTGGAAATTTTTTGGCTCGCTTCGCTTGATCGGGGTGAGAGGATTTTTGAGCGTGTCAGGGCTTACACGAATGGAGATCGGTTTGTTGAGCTTCCTGGTCATAAGACGTTTACCAGCCACTATCACATCGAGCACACTACGAACCTGCTTGAGGCACGTGACAAGAGGCAGGCGTCCGCTTCTGCCGAAGTAGTGAATACTTCTCGCCGACATGGGCAAGAATGGAGTTATTCCCTCGTCCGCCCCTCCAAGGACTGGATGCAGATCTCCTTCGATGATCAAGAATGGAAGAGGGGTAAGGCTGGATTTGGCAAGCAAGGAACGCCAGGTCTCAGATTGGGAACCGAGTGGCACTCACAGGATATATGGTTGAGAAGACGCTTTAAGCTCAAGAAAGTTCCGACTGACGAGCTGAAACTATCTTTGTTATACGACGAGGATACGGAGGTCTATCTCAATGGTGTGTTGGCCTGCTCGGTGAAAGGATTTTCCAAGAAATATCGTGAAGTTCCTATTAGTCCGGAGGCCCGGGAAACCCTGAAACAGGGAGATAACCTGATGGCTGTTCACTGTTGGAATGACGGAGGTGGACAGGCTATAGATGTTGGCCTTGTCCAAGTTGCTAAATCGGACCACTCCAAAGAAACGCTTAATCCTGAATTTGTGGGTGTTTTTAAGAGGGCAGGTGTTGATATCGTTCATTTGGCAGAGTTTCACAACCGACTCGGTCGAGACCGCCGTGATTCAGATAAAACCTTGCCGCTCCTCAAGCTTCTTCATGATGAGTGCGAACGCCTTTCTGATGATGATTTTCTTCTCCTTCCGGGTGAGGAACCTAATGCCCATCTTGGTGGTCATTGGATTAGTTTTTTTCCGCGGCCGGTAATGTGGGTTTTGAGTCGTGCCCGAGATAAGCCTTTCATTGAGGAGCACCCAAAGTATGGGCGGGTCTATCATGTGGGTAGTTCAGAGGAAGTTCTCAAGCTTATGGAGATGGAGAATGGTCTGATGTGGGCGGCACATCCCCGGATCAAGTCCTCAACCGATTATCCTGACAGGTATCGTGACGAACCGTTCTTTGAGTCTGACCGCTACCTTGGAGGGGCATGGAAAGCCATGCCTGCTGATCTATCGAGGCCTCGGTTGGGCTGGCGTGTGCTTGATCTTCTTGATGACATGTCCAATTGGGGGGCAAGGAAGTACATTGTGGGCGAGGTCGACATCTTTCAGGTTGACCAGACCACTGAATTTTATGCCCATGCCAATATCAATTATTTACGAATGGACCATGTCCCTCGTTTCAGGGACGGCTGGAATCCGGTGCTCAGGGCATTGCGTGATGGAGCTTTCTTTATTTCGACCGGGGAAGTTCTGATGCCCAGTTTCACGATTGGCGGCATGCAGTCAGGGCAAATCCTGAAGCTTGCTCAATCAGGCAAGGCTGAGCTAAAGGTGGTCCTTAGCTGGACGTTTCCGATGAAGTTTTTCGAGGTTATAACCGGGGATGGAGAACGCGTTTATCGTCAACAAGTGGAAATGAGTGAAACCAGCGCATTTGGAAAACAGGATGTTAGGATGATACTTGATTTAAAAGGGAAAACCTGGG
>CALCSP010000374.1 GCA_937893785.1 uncultured Verrucomicrobiales bacterium | reverse complement strand
ACTTGTCTTAAACGATCGATGAGAGAAGTACCGGTGAAGAAAAGCCGTTATGGCAAACATCCTTGTAAAATATAAAAACACCGCCACCCATATTGCAAACCAGCTCCAACCAACCCAGATCACGCCCAAACAGCCTGCATGCAAAAAGATTAGCGAAAAGCAGCGGGAACCATCCAGTTCTTTGTCTGGGTTGGGGGTATCTTTCGGCTGGAAGTCCGTGTCGAAAGTGTGTGCGGCTGACTTGATATTCAATTTCATAACCGCACTGGCGATGATCTTTCCAACTTCCTGATAAGCAAAGCCCGACGGTCCTGAAACCTCCAGCTTAGGTCAAGTTTCATCAAGGGACTATGACACTCGCCTTCCAATCATAGAGTGCAATTGCTTTCAATTCCCTAATGGCGACTTGGCCTCCTGAAACAGCGAGGTGTGCCCAGGTTTCTTGGTTTGAGATTTTCTTGGAATCCATGATTACCAATTTTTCTGGTGTCGCATTGATCAGATACAGCATTCCATTTTGGTCTAATCCCAAAATTTTATTCCCTTGTCGAACTAGACTCATGTACTTGCCGAATCTTTCGTCACTGACCCAGGCCTCCTCGCCGGTTTTTAGATTATAACAGGCGAAACGTTGGTTGCGCAGATGCAGGTAAACGTGGTCTTCAAAGAGGATGGGACTACACATGTAAGCCTGCCCTTTATTTTCCCATTGCTCTGTGGCTTTCCATGACTGTTGATCACGTTTAATTTCGAAGAAATGGGACCGTCCGCCATAGGCACTGGTGTAAACTCCGTTCTTGTACGGGAGCGGGGTCAAAATATTCATTCCTCGGAAAGCTTTGACGGGCTGCCGCCACAAAATTCCACCTGAATCAACATCCACGCCGGCTAATTCTGTTCTGGATTGAACTAGGATTTGTTCTTTGTCCCTTAATGTAGCGAAAACTGGTGAGGCGAATGCACTACCATACATACCTCCTTTGTCCTTCATGGATTGCCAAACCATTTTGCCTGTATCCTGCTCGATTTTACAGAAGGCAGCACCTGCCTGCATGTAGACGTATTTGTCATCTACCATCGGCGAGCACACACAACCGAATGAAGGGATCGGGGTCTTATGCTCTTTTGGAAAATTGATTTCCCAAAGTCTCTTACCAGTCTTGATATCGATGCAAAGAAGGTGGTCTTTCATGCCGGCCACAAATAATTTGCCGTTGGCTAGGGCTGGCGTGCTACGAATCCAACTTCCATTTTTTGCGGCAAAAAAAGGTACGCTCATTTTACCGGCCCAGGTGTGGCGCCATTTCTCTTTACCGTTGGTGCGGTCCAGAGCTCGAACGACTTCGTTCTCTCCGGAGGATTCAGTTACATAAACCGTGTCACCGTCCATGATGGGCCCCGAATAGCTGGAACCGAGTTCAACTCTCCATTTTGATGCAAGGTGCGTGGCCTTTAGATCGTTTGGCCAGATTTTGCCGGTTACCACTCCATCCCGATTGGGACCCCGCCATTGGGTCCAGTCCATTT
>CALCSP010000373.1 GCA_937893785.1 uncultured Verrucomicrobiales bacterium | reverse complement strand
TTTGAAAGGGAGAGGGATCGGAGCTGCCCGTTTGGACTCAAGTGTTTCCGTCCGGGATGGAGAAGAAATATGGAAAGGTCTTGAGACAGGTGCTCTTAAGTTGCTCTACGTCGCGCCGGAGCGGCTAGCCAATATCAATTTCCGTGAAAGGGTTAAGGCATTGACGATTGACCTGCTTGCTATCGACGAGGCGCATTGCATTTCGGAGTGGGGACATAATTTTCGTCCTGACTACCTGAAGTTAGCGGACTTCGCCAGTGAACTAAAGGTTGGTCGGGTACTTGCACTGACGGCTACCGCGACTCCGAAAGTGAGTGCCGATATTTGTAATGGTTTTGGTATTGCCAAAAATGATCATGTGCAGCTTAGTTTTCGGCGTGAGAATCTTTCCTTCAGCGTTACTCCCTGCACAGGTTCTGAGCGCGACAACTTGCTAGTGGAACGAGTCAGTGCCGGGGGTGGGGTTGCGGTGGTATATGTGACCCTCCAGTTTACTGCTGAGCGGGTTGCTACATTACTTGCTGCAAACGGTCTCAATGCAAAGGCTTACCATGCGGGTCTCAGGGATGATTACCGTGCACAGGTTCAAGACCAGTTTATGCGTGGAGAAATTGATGTTGTAGTGGCAACCATTGCCTTTGGTATGGGTATTGATAAGGCAGATATCCGCAGGGTTTATCACTATAACCTACCCAAGAGTCTTGAGAATTATGTTCAGGAAACAGGACGTGCCGGCAGGGATGGTGAGCCATCTTACTGTGAGCTTTTAGCATGCCTGGATGACCGCATTGTGCTGGAAAACTTTATTTATGGAGACACTCCTACTAAGAATGCCGTAAGGGGGGTGCTTAATTGTGTGTTGCGTCAGGGTGCGGATTTTGATGTTTCTCACTATGAACTGTCCTCGATCTATGACATCAGACCGATGGTAGTAGCGACCATAATGACACGCCTTGAGATGAAAGGGATTATCATGGCAGTAGCGCCATTTTATAATGTGTACAGGCTTGAGTTTTTGCGTGACGAAGATTCCATGCTTTCCGGTTATGATCAGGATTATCGTGCGTTTATTGATAAAATATTTGCGGCAGGAAAAAGGGGGCGCAGGTGGATAACTTTAATTACTTCCGAGATTGCCGGGGAGATCGGTGAGGATGCTCCTCGGATCCGTCGAGCAATTCGTGATCTTGAGGAGGCTGGGGATGTGCTTGTGAAGCCTTCGGGTTTGAGGCAGCAATACCACTTGCTGGATGAAGACATTGAAATTGGTCGATTGACCCAGGAATTCCGGGATTTCTTTGCGCAGAGAGAGCGGCAGGATATCCAACGGCTTAACGGTGTAGTCGATTATGCGGAGGATGAGGATTGCAGAGTGGGGATGATGCTGGATTACTTCGGTGAGTCAATGGGTGGCCAATGTGGCCAATGTGATGTGTGTCGCGGCACGCATATCGCTGGTGGATTGCCGGAAGGATTTTATGAAGAAATGACATCCGAGGAAATACATGCTGTGCATGATCTTGTCGCTGAGCGACATGCCGCACTTGGATCGCCTCGGCAACTCACGCGTTTTTTGTGCGGTTTACGGAGTCCAGCAGCAGGCAGGGCGAGGTTAACCCGGCTTGACCAATTCGGGTTGTTGGAACGCTTTCCCTTTAGTGACGTCCTGACCTTTACGGAATCGCTTAACCTCGGCTGATAGGTTCAGCTAGAGACGGTTGTATAGTTCACGTAAACGCCCAAGGTGAATACCTTCAGGCTTCTTTTCAAAGAGCCATTCGAGATCGGGCTTGGCCTTTTCTCCTTCTCCGTTCTGCAAGTGCAGTAATGCACGGCTAAGGTGCTCTTGGGCATCATCAGGATCGATGGCAAGTAGGAGATTGACATACCTAAGTGCAGAACCAAAGTCCTTTTCCTCGATACTGATCCCCTTCAGGTTATAGATCATGCGCTGGATGATGGCACGCTTGTCTGAGGGTGGGTAGTCAGAGATTTTGCCAGTGCCCCCGTAGGAGCGGATGATGTCGTTGGTTTCCTCCGTTGTTAGAGGCTTGCCACGCTCAAATGCGTCAATGATGTTCCTTTTCCCATCCTCTTCATAACAGAGAACAAAGTGTCCGGGAATTCCGAGCCCCTTGAGGTTAGCATCAAGACGATCTGCAAGTTCCATAAAGAGAATGGAAAGGGTGATGGGGATGCCTTCACGATCATCAATGACCTCATTGAGGTAACTATTGGAGCGGTTGTAGTAATCGGAACGGCTACCGTGATAGCCATTATCTTCAAATAGATAAGAGGCGATGGCGGCGACCTTATCCTGCACCGAGGTGCTTTTTTCGACCTTGCGGTCAAGTTCATCAGCCATGCGGTCTATTTCCTCTTGGTATGCAGCGATATCGAGCTCCGGGTTGTCATGCTTTGCAAGGAGGAGGGCACAGAAGATCAGGCTGCTTTTTTCCTCCTTTTCCAGCTCATTGATAAGCCTCTTTTGGATACTGCGGCGGTGCACGCTCCCAGCTGCTTCTTCGAGTTGATTCAGATCTTTGGTTAGTTGCTTGATTTTTCCCTGTAGCAGCGATCGACTCAGCTCGGCATTATCTGCAAGGCTGGCAACAGCATCCGCGTTGCCGGGATCCTCAGCAAGTTTGTCAACGTGAACCTGAAGGCGTGCAACCATTTCCTGTGGGGCTGTATTAGGTGCGATGTTGACCCCGGTCTCGAAGCGTTTGAATTCCGCTTCCGTGGAACGGAACTTGGCCAGACCTACTTTACCGCCACGCAACACGGCATCCGCGGATTCCAGGACTTTCTCCCCGTTGACAAAACCGGTGATCTTTTTTTTCTCCACGCGCACTCGAATTCGGTTCCATTCCCCGGGCCGATAGGCCTTTGTCGAGACCTGTTCCAGGATGGTCCATGAAAGCACATCCGGTCCCTCGAAACGGGTCAGGCGCATGTTGCCGGAACTGGGGTAAAACCCGTAATGTTTATCACCGCCGTTTGACTCAAAGATCAGGCCAGCTGCGCCGGATTCGTCGTCGAGCTTGACCTCAACTGCCACTTCGTAGGGCATGGGTGGAAGTTCACGCTGATTGATACAAAGGGATCGGCCTCCGAAGCCGTTGCCAGGTCGCACGACGGTGATTCTGCCCGCACGCTGTCGCCAGCGTGCACCCATAAGCGTTTGCCAGCGTGCTGGGTTCAGTTGACCGATTGTCAGCCACTTGTCCATTGGTACGGTGTTGGGTTTATCGAGTAGGCGAATCAGGCTGGAAACGGGGATAGCAAATCCCAAATTATCTGTGATCGCTGATTTCATGTTGAGTAGGCCATGTACCCGGCCTGCGGTATCTAGGAGCGGTCCTCCGCTGTTTCCCGGTTCAATAGGGATAGCAATCTGGATAAGTGACTGTTTTTCAATGTCGCGCAGTCCGGAGACGACACCACGCACAACACTGAATTCAAGCCCCTGCGGGTTGCCCATCGCGATGACATCAGATCCTTGCTGGATGGTGTCCGGTTTTGCCAGAGTGAGCGGAGTGAGTCCCTTTGCATCTATTTTCAGGATGGCCAGGTCGAGGTTCCGGTCCCAGGCATGGATGGCGCTGACTTCATGTTCTTCGCCATTTTCAAAGCGGATAATAACCGGTCTTGATTCTCCGATGACATGAGCACAGGTGGCGATCAAACCATCCTTTGAGAGAACAAAGCCGCTCCCTGTCCCGGCTGTTTGTCCGTCGCGCCCCTTCTGCGTCACAACAACCAGTGACTTCCGGGTGGTGGCTGCAATTTCCGCTGTGGTTTGGTCCACACCGGCAATGCCCGGAGTTTCATTGAGGCCAAAGGGATCATCGGGGTGCGTATCGCCCTGAGCTTTTAGGATAGAGGCCGTGGCAATGATCAGGATCCATGGTTGGAGAAACTTCATGATATCAAATCTTAACGTTGCCATCCTCATTAGGCGAACCCATAAATGCCGTAAAAAGCCGTCTCCTTGCCTGTGTTATGGAAATTATCGCTCTGAAGGAGATGTGGCTTTATCAATGAAGTGGTATCATGAAGTTAGCTAAAAAATGAAAGTCTTCACTGCGATTATCACGGCCATAGTGTGTGTCTTTACCAACTGGTATTTGACTGAGGTTCTTGTGGAGACTGCCATTCAGGATTCAGCCCGTAATCCGGAAGAACTTGCCCGTCAACTTGAGGAAGAGGCTACTGAAACCGAGGGCAAAGATCTTGGCCACTGGCTAGCGGAAGCGGAAGAAAAAATCGCACTGGGCAGAAGACTGGAAACCTATACTGGAAAGCAAACCGTCATGTTGAAGATCAAGCTGGCCGTTCCCGGCGGAATTGCCGGCTTCATCGGGTTCTTTATTATGTATGGGTTAACGTGGGCGCTTTCCAAGCCTTTGACGGTTGTCCTTGATACCCCCATGGGCAATTTCATCCGCTTCTATTTTACCCCGCTTTTGTTCTGCGTGATTATACAATACCTTGTAATCAGCTTGATCCTGTTCCCCATGTGGGCCTGGACTACTTTTGTAGAGCCACTGAGGAGCGCTTTGTTAAGTCTACAGTGCGGCGGCGGCCTCTTGAACGACCTTCTCAGTGGTTTCCCAGTCGATGCACTTATCTGTTATGGACTGACCGAAAGTGAGGTCTGCGACCGGTTGCGGGAATTTCTGGCTACCTGCTACAAGGTTCGACTCGATCATTGCCCCGATGATATCGGTATTGCCGGCAGCACGCTGGGCAACAATGTCAGCCAATACTGCCGGCTGGTTGACGTGATCTTTGCCGGAGTTGTCATGGCTGGCATCAATCATAATAGCCGGTTGCAACCCATGCGCTTCAAGCTGACCGGAAGTCTTAGCTACGTGATCGGATGAGTAATTGGGCCCGTTTTCCCCACCGCGCAGGATGATATGGCAGTCGGGATTGCCGTTGGTGGTCACTGCTGAGGCAATGCCCTCAGCGCCGATGCCCAGAAATGTCTGTGGGCAGGTGGCAGCCTTGATGGCATTGACCGCCGCAGTAATTGAGCCGTTGGTGGTGTTCTTGAATCCCAGGGGCATGGATAGCCCTGATGCCATCTGTCGATGGGTTTGTGACTCGGTGGTGCGAGCACCAATAGCCGACCAGCTGATCAGATCGGCAATGTATTGCGGGGTGATCGGGTCCAGCAGCTCGGTGGCTGTGGGAATGCCAAGGTCAATGATATCTCGCAGGAAGGAGCGAGCAATGCGCAACCCGCTGACAATGTTGTCACTGCCGTCAAGCTCGGGATCCATGATCAATCCCTTCCATCCAACCGTGGTGCGGGGCTTTTCAAAATAGACCCTCATCACCAGCAGGATTTTCTCTGAAACTTGTTCAGCGAGTCCTGCCAGACGCTCAGCATATTGCCTGCCTGCGTCCACATCGTGGATGGAGCAAGGGCCAGCTACCAGTAGCAACCGTGGATCTTGGCCAAAGATGATTTCCCGAATTACCTCCCGGGATTTGGCGACAAATTCAGCCTGTGGCCCGGAGCGGGCGATCTCATGGCAGAGTAGTGCCGGGGCGGGTAGGGGGATGTTGGCGGCAATGTTGAGGTCGGATACCTGGGGCGTCGTTTGAGACATGGTTTGTTGAGAGTCAAATGAAGTTCAGCAAGGGGAGGAGGATGATTATCCTTGGGTTTCTGTTGTTTTCAAGCGTTGCCATGAAGATAAGCGGGGAAATATCGGGGAGAACAATCAATTACCCCTGCTATCAGGGGGGCTTCCGGGCCGGTTCGGCTGGGTCTTAATCGTTGAGATCAACGAGGATTTCCCGAGCCTTGGCCCCGTCTCCCGGACCGATAATGCCGCGCATCTCGAGGATGTCCATCATACGGGCTGCCCGGGTGTAGCCCAAACGCAAGCGTCGCTGCAGAAGGGATGTCGAGGCGCGCTGTTCCTGCTGAATGACCTCCAGGCATTTCTCGATGATTTCCTCATCCTCATCGGAAACCTCTTCGTCCTCATCTCCGTTACCATTGATGGTATCCTTGATCTCTTGCTCAAATATGGGCTCCGCCTGACTCGAGCAGAAGTCGACGATGGCCTTACACTCATCATCGGTTATAAGGGCACCCTGGGCGCGTATGAGTTGTGCACTGCCTGGCGGCAGGTAGAGCATGTCTCCCTTGCCAACGAGTTTTTCCGCACCTTTTTGGTCGAGGATCACTCGGCTATCCAGTGCCGAGGAAACCTGGAACGCGGTACGCGACGGGATATTTGCCTTGATGATACCGGTTACCACGTCCGCGCGTGGTGTCTGGGTGCCGATGATCAGATGAATGCCGGCGGCACGCGCCTTCTGCGCAATACGGGCAATGGCCTGTTCCACATCAACAGGGGCGGTTTGCATCAGGTCCGCCAACTCATCAATGATAACCACAATGTAAGGCAGACGGTCTGGAATCTTCTCCTCATCCTGACTATCCTCGATGGAATCAACAATGTCTTTGCCGCGCTGATGTTCGGTGGGGCCTGCTTTTGGAGCGGCTTTAGCATTTGAGCGCACCGGGTGTGTTGTCAGGATGTCTTCACTGTGAGCGGCTGCCACAGGGTCCTCTTTTTCTTCACTTTCACCCTCCTCATATTCCACCTCAACCTCTTCATAGGCATACTCATATTCCCAGTCATCATCTTCTCCGGGTTGAGGCATTTTCTCATCCTTGGCAATGGCATTGAAATCGAGTTCTGCCTGTCCGTCGGAATCAAAGAACTCCTCCTCGCCTCCTTCATGCTCACGATCATTAAAAGAGTCGAAGTTGCGCAGTCCAAGCTTGGCGAAGAGCTGGTAACGCCGCTCCATTTCATTGACCACCCAGCGCAGGGCCAGTAGCACTTTTTTGGGTTCGGTAACCACAGGCACGATCAGGTGTGGAAGGTCGTTGTATACCTGCATCTCGACAACCTTCGGGTCGATCATGATGAAGCGAAGCTCATCGGGCGTGAAGCGGTAGAGCATACTGGTAATGATCGCATTGATGCATACCGACTTTCCGGCGCCAGTGGTTCCGGCTACAAGCATGTGCGGCATTTTTGCCAGGTCACCTATGACGGTGTTGCCGTAGACGTCTTTTCCAAGAGCCAGCGGAATCTTGTGTTTTGGATCGGTGAATGCGGCATCTTCAAAGAGCTCTCTCAATACCACGGTGACCTTTTCATTATTGGCAATCTCAATACCGACAGTGTCCTTGCCGGGAATAGGGGCGAGAATATTGATGCGCTCAGCTCTTGTGGCACGAGCAATGTCCGCCTCAAGTTGTGTAATCCGGCTGACCCGCAGCCCCTTGCTTGGATAAATTTCGTATCGAGTAATGGTTGGTCCACGAGTGATGTCACCGGCGGTAACCTTGACGTTAAAGTTTTCAAGGGTCTCGATAATCGTATTTTGCGTCTGGATCAGCAGGTTCTTGTCGGCAGGTTTGCGATTGCTTTGATCCTCGTATGTTAGCAACTCGATGTCCGGCAGCTGGTATCCGGGAAATGCAACGGCTGTCGGCGGAGAAAAACCACTGCCCTTGTTGTTGTCGGCTTTTACCTTGTTGGCTTTTAAAACCTCGGCGATAGAAGGCTTTTTCTTGCCGCTTTGCTCTTCGGGTCGCACTGAGGCATCGTAGATCTTCGGTTCTGCCTGTGGCTCTTCCTGTTCCTCCTCGGATGAAGTGTTTTCACCATCGTGATCCATTCGATCCGAGGCAGGAATGATTTCACTTTCCTGTTCACCG
>CALCSP010000372.1 GCA_937893785.1 uncultured Verrucomicrobiales bacterium | reverse complement strand
TGTTATCAATAACTTGCCTAACTTCATCCGGCACCCCCTTAAAATCCCCTGTGCGGGGCAAATTTCCTGTATCCCTTGAAAATTCACCGCCTAACCGAACACCGTCCTTATTAAAAGCATCATTCTGGGCATGGTCCAACTGCTTCCCCATCTTTTCCGGATCCAAGTTTGAATCCAAAAGTTTTCCTACCATCCAGCACCCACCGCCAGAAAGCATTAATAGAAAAAGCGACACCATGAACACCTCTCGCTTTCCTGGCCTGAAATGTGGATTGGAGTGACGCTTTGAATAAAATAAAATAAACCCAAGTGAAACCAACGCACTGATAGAAAAAAGAAGAAAAAAATGTTCAGGGAAATATACCCCAAGACGATAATCAATGAACAGCTGCACTCTTTAATATCACCATCACAAACTACAATTCAAGTAGTCCTGAACAAATTTACATGCTCCGATTTCGTTTTGATAACACCACTCCTAAATATAATCATGGACCGAAATGAGGAGCAATCGGCATATATCCGCTCCCCCCTCCACTAAATTCATAATGAATATACCCTCAAAGTCAGCCCCTCGTGGCTTTAAGCCATTTCCATTTCCTTATCATGAAGAAATCGAGCTTGATAT
Organism: uncultured Verrucomicrobiales bacterium; assembly: GCA_937893785.1. Classification (GTDB taxonomy): domain Bacteria; phylum Verrucomicrobiota; class Verrucomicrobiia; order Verrucomicrobiales; family DEV007; genus CACIUL01. The sequence goes on along the minus strand of CALCSP010000372.1, from coordinate 1,386 downwards.
AGAAACACTTACAAACATGGGTAAGGGATTGGCTAGAACCAGTGATGGATGGGTAGTTTTTGTTCCTTTTTGCCTACCCGGAGAGCGCGTGATTGCACGCATTTACCGTAATGATAAAAACTTTAGCGAAGCTGATCTCGTCAAAGTCATAAGATCATCACCTGAGAGGACTGAGCCTCGTTGTAAATTATTCGGGGAATGTGGAGGGTGCCAGTATCAGAACCTCGAATATAAACACCAGTTGAAATGGAAGCGTAAACAACTTGAAGACCTTCTAAGTCATATGACCAACATTAATTTCCCCGTTCAAGAGGTTATCGCCTCTCCGCTTGAATACGGGTACCGGTCAAAAATCACTCCCCATTTTAACAAACCCAAAAATAACCAAATTGGTGAAATAGGATTTCAGCGGGCAGGGAGACGTCAATTAATCGATGTTGAGTTTTGCGACATTGCTCACCCAGATATCAATGTTCGGTTGAGTGAAATGAGAAATTCAATCCGGAGAGATGCCGCAAATTACAAAAAAGGAGCAACCCTGTTAATACGTGCCGACGCAAACAACGAGGTTCATACCAACTCGTCTCATATTGCAACTGATCGCGTAAACAACATTGTATTTAAATATCCCGCCGGCAGTTTTTTTCAAAACAACCCGTCCATATTAGCAAAGTTCACAGCACATGTTCGCGAATTGGCTGCCGCGGAGAATTCCGAGTACTTGGTAGACGCTTACTGCGGGGCAGGACTCTTTTCACTAACAGCGGCATCTGGTTTCAAAAAAGTGACAGGAATAGAGATCTCAGAGGAATCCATTCATTGGGCAAAAAAAAATGCAGCAACCAACAACATTCGCAACGTTGATTTCATCAAAGGAAAGGTGGAGGAATTTTTTAAAGCCATCATCTTCGATGCAAGCAAAACCGCCGTTGTCGTTGACCCTCCCCGAAAGGGTTGCAGTAAAGATTTTCTCTCTCAGCTGTTTAAGTTCTCACCCAAAAATGTGGTTTACGTTTCGTGCAATCCGTCCACCCAACTAAGAGACCTTATTCTATTTCAGCAGGCAGGATATCAATTATCACAAGTCCAGCCGTTCGACCTCTTTCCTCAAACAAAACACTTAGAATGCGTCATGTCCCTCACCACACAATAAGCTATCGCTTACCTGCCTGAATGAAAATTAAGCCCCAACCAGCCAGTAATGCCATTCCGCCGATGGGGGTAATTGCCCCCATCCAAGACATTCCCAGAAGCGCAAGCAAGTAAAGACTTCCGCAAAAAATAACCATTCCTGATAACACTACCCAATACGCAGAGTGAAATCTTGCTGAAGAATTCAAAGCCAGCACCAACAGAACTGCTCCATGAACAAGGTGATAGAGGACC
>CALCSP010000371.1 GCA_937893785.1 uncultured Verrucomicrobiales bacterium | reverse complement strand
TCGGCAGGCGGCTACCTTTTTCTCGCCAATCAAGATCAAATCATTTCCATTAGCTCAGTGATACCGGTGATCATCCTTGACCATTTCGTCTCAGGAATGACAGCGGTTGCTCTCTTTTCACTGATGATGGATTGGAGCCGGAGAAATCAAGGAGGCACGGACTACACCTGCATGGATTGCATGGGTGTGTTTGCCATGATGGCCGGCACCGCTATGAGCTACCTGCTTGCAGCCTTTGGTGGCTATGCAACCACTTTCGCAACCGCTATTCCGCTAATTTTTATCTCTTTATTTGCTGTGCAGCGACTCTACCGCGGAATTCAGAAAAGCCCCCACTGGCAAAATCTAAAGACAGCATGAGCGACTTATAGGGATAATCGCGATTATTTATCCCAGAATCGCGAAAAGGTCGTCTCGACCTCGCTCCAACCGTCCCCGGGATTGAGATGACCATAAAGAAGGTCGAGCATTCTACGATCCCACTCACCCAGCATCGGCGCCTTGCCATGATCACGCCCCTTTTCATACATCACACTATCTGAAATTACCGCGGTATCTCCAAGAGGGCCAAGAGCCTGTGTCATTTCTTCAAGCAATACATGCTGAAGCATATCCGCCTTGAGCTTGTCCACAGCAATCAGGATAGTGGCTCGAAAGATATATTTTTCCTTTGTATTCCACCTCACCCACACAAAACCGTGCTGATTCGGAGGCGGATTGAAGCCGCATTTTTTACCAACCTCCCCAAACCGGGATTGCGGTATCATGAAAACCTCGATAAGCCTTGAGCCTGTTAACCGATCAGTAATCTGCAGTTGCATCGGAGTTTGCTTAAGTGCTCCGTTCAACTGATCCACTACCCCTATAAATATCTTTCGGTGCTTCTCCTTGCCCTCCATCATTATCACCTCGGGAGATTCAATCCAGCGAACAACACTCCCATCTCCTGCACCAAATTCTTTCTTAATCAGGACATCATGGAGGTAACGCAGGACAGGTTTCTTGAATTCGCGTTGCGTTTTGGAAGCAGGAATCTCATTGCACCCTGTCAGGACCAGTATCAGTGACCAAAGGAACCTTTTCATCAAGGTAATCCTAATACAAAAATCATGAAGCTGACAATACACTTGTCATTTACCGGGCCTACCGGTTTCTGATACCTTCAATCCAAACAGCAGCAATAATAATCGAACCGATTAAAACCTTTTGCACCCAGTAATCAACTCGAAGCATTACGCACCCGTTGTATAGGACGGAAATAATGAGCGCTCCGATCATTGACCCTGCAGGCGTGCCGCGCCCACCGGTCAGTGATGCACCACCAATCACGCCTTGAAATCAAGCCCTCATGCAATCAAAGTGAACGCCCAATGGCAAAAGAACTCAACTTTAAGCAGGAACTAGTGGGTTGCTATGGCTTCCCGGTCGCGGAAAACCCAACCCAAGCAATGATCGAGCCCGCATTCCGGGCAATGGGACTGGACTGGCGCTACCTCACTTT
>CALCSP010000370.1 GCA_937893785.1 uncultured Verrucomicrobiales bacterium | reverse complement strand
GATGGACTTGGTGAATTTGACCCGGCGGTTATTACGGCAGCAATGAGCGACCGTGATTCACGCGTCCGGGCTGCCGCAATACGCCTGTGTGAAGGAGCACTCATGGCCGGAAACAGGGCCCTCATCAACAGGCTCGCTAGGATGAGTGATGATGATGATATCGAGATTGCTATCCAGCTGGTATTATCACTTGGACGCAGCGGCGTGGAGGGTGGCAGCGAGATTATCGCCAAGGTGCTCGAAAAACACCCGAATAACGAGGCCCTGTCAGCCATTACTCGCAACTACCGCGCACAGATCGAGGAAGCCAAGAAGCGCAACCAGGAAAGCCGGTTCCTAGCTATGGGGCGCACCAATTACAAGGCGATTTGCGTTGCCTGCCATGCGGAAAACGGCAAGGGAACCCCGGTGGTTGGCACAAACTTGACCCTCGGTGCCCCGTTGGTGAATTCGCACCGGGTCGTCGGAAAAAAACAGATCCCAATCAAGGTCATGCTCAAAGGCATGACCGGTGAACTGGATGGCAGGAAGTTCCCCGGCCCGATGCTCCCACTGGAATCTTACGATGATGAATGGATTGCCTCAGTGCTCACCTATGTGCGCAAATCCTGGGGAAACAAGGGCTCACTTGTAACCCCCGAGGAAGTTGCCGCCGTGCGCGCACAGGTCAAGAACCGCAAAGAAATGTGGACATCCCAGGAAATCCTGGCCATGGCGCCGGTTGCCCGTAAAGAAATGAAAAAATGGAAATTTACTGCCAGCCACCGTGCCGAGGGATGCAACTCGGCCATCGATGGTGATATCGCCTCACGCTGGGACACCGGCATGACCCAGCGCCCCGGCATGTGGTTTGCCTTCGATATGGGCAGTGAGAGGGAACTCACATCCTTGGTGCTCGACTCAAGCCGCTCAACCGAGGACTATCCCCGCCAGTATAGTGTGGAGGTGTCCAGTAACGGCAAAGAATGGAGTAAACCGGTTGCCGCTGGCAGAGGGAAATCACCGGTTCTGGAAATCGTGTTGCCACCGACAAGGGCCCGCCATGTGCGCATCAGCCAACACGGGCATGCCGACGGGAAGTTCTGGTCCATTCACCAGCTTGAAGTCTACGCGCAGTAAACAGCTAGTAGCTCCCATGACATGCGGTGACTTCAGCAATCACTTCATGATTCATCCAAATAAGGTTTACTCTTAATGTATCAACCTCGGCATTGGTGTATTTTTTTGACCTAGCAACGCCATGTAGTGTCCATTCACATTCTCCTGATACCGCTTTATAGAAAAAAAAAGCAAGTCGCTTAATGCTGAGAAAAAACTGAGGTTATCCTGATCAACCATCCGTTTCACACGAGAGATTTCGGTTTTGCAATGCCAAAAAGGGCTCATTAATAATTATTTTCTAAATGACCACTAAAAAGAGGTTTCATTAAAGAAAGCCAAAAACCATTCATTATGGTAAGTTAAACCAATATTACCCCTTCTCCCCTATTCCTCCCGTGCTCCCTCTTCGACTGACTCTCACTTCAACCCTGCTTCTGCTCTCCACTGGTTTTTCCAAGGACTACCTGCCGCCTGGTGGCGGATGGGATTACCTCTTTGAGGGTGATGGCGCGGCTGGCAGTGCCACAGAAGCCCTTGACGG
>CALCSP010000369.1 GCA_937893785.1 uncultured Verrucomicrobiales bacterium | reverse complement strand
GCTTTTTTCCTTGCAGTAGTCAGTCTTCCGATTCTCAGAACTCTACGGAAAAGAGGATTGCCACGATTCCCTGCCGTATTGTTAACGGTCATTGTTGATATCGGAATTCTCAGCCCCGTTGTAATGATAGGCTTAAATTTAGCCACGGAGTTTCAGGATAAATTTGATTATTACAACAAGGGTCTTGTTGATAGGGCGGCTGAATTTCAGGAGTGGACTAAGCAAGAATTAAATTATGAAATGAAGCTTGAAGCCGAGGAGGTAATGCAGGCTGTTGAGGTTTTTTTTGTGGGCTTTCTCGGGGGTGCGGCTGAGTTTCTTAAGGATTTTACCTTTGTGTTGATTATCCTGATTTTTTTCCTTACTGAGGCCGGTGGCTTTAGTCGAAAGATGGGGGCAATTAAACTGGCGCGTGGTCCTGACCTGTCACGGTTTGCCGAAGCCGCAAAAGACATTCAGAAATATTTGGGCATAAAGACAGTTATCAGCGGGATTACTGGGGTGCTGGCAGGTCTTATAACGTGGCAGTTGGGATTAGATTTTGCCCTGCTCTGGGGAATGGTTGCTTTTTCCTTCAATTACATTCCTGCCATTGGTTCCATTATAGCCAGTGTTCCGCCAACCTTACTCGCATTGGTTGATAAGACTCCAGGTGTTGCTTGCCTTGTCTTGATTGGTTTTCTGGCCATTAACATGTTGCTCGGTAATTTTATTGAGCCGATGCTGCTTGGAAGAAAGTTCGGCATTTCTGTTTCAATGGTTGTTTTGTCAGTGGTTTTCTGGGGATGGATATGGGGACTGATCGGGATGTTTCTTGCTGTGCCGCTAACCATGCTCCTGAAGGTAGCCCTTGATAACTCTGCAGAGTTCAGATGGTTGTCTGTGGCGATGGGCAAGCACGACTCGGCAGTTGCAGAGACAAATGCTCACTCTTCAAGTGATTCATAGATAAGCCTTTTAAGCTCTTTCTCTAGGGTCCACTCGTAGGGCATAAAATTTCGTAGGGTGATGACAATGAGCCTGTCCTTCGGGGATATCCAAAAATGGGTGCTTGCTGCACCGCCCCAACCGAATTCACCTACACGACCTCCAAATCCCCAGTCACTCTCCATTTTCCGAACTGCAAAACCATAACCAAAGCCGATGCCTTTCCGATTATCTCCAATGCCAATATTTGGAATGGAAGCAGGCAGTTGGTTCGTGGTCATCATTGCCACTGTTTCAGCCTTAAGTAGTCGGACGCCATCAAGTTCCCCTCCATTGAGGATCATCTGGCAGAATCGGAAATAATCGTTGGCTGTGGAACAAAGGCCGCCACCACCTGATTCGTGAACCGGTTTTTTCTGGAAGGGGCTGGAGGCTCCGGGTTCACTGACTCTGAGCTTGCCTGATGCGTTTCGTGAGTGCTGACTGGCAAGACGCTGCGATTTGTTTTTAGGCACATAAAAACCGGTGTCTTTCATGCCGAGGGGAACAAATATCCGGTCATGAACAAATTCTGAGAAAGGTTTTTTAGTCACTACTTCGACAAGACGTCCCAACACATCAATGGAAACGCTGTAAACCCATGAACTGCCGGGTTCGGCTTGAAGGGGAATTGTAGAGAGTTTGTCAATCATTTGCTTGAGTGAGGAATTACGGTCGAGGACTCGCTTCTCTCGATAGAGCTTAGCAATAGGTCCACCTGTGAAACCATAGCTGAGGCCAGAGGTGTGTCGCATAAGGTCCGAAACAGTCATTGTTTTTGTGGCCTTTTTATCATTATCCTTGGAAGTGTATACCTTGAGGTTTTTCAATTCCGGGATGTATTTAGATACAGGGTCTGAGGGGGAAAGCTTGCCTTCCTCAACGAGCATCATGACCGCGGTCGTTGTAATCGGTTTGGTCATCGAGTAAATCCTGAAGATGGTGTCCTTTTTCATCGGGGCTCCCGACTTAATGTCACAGACTCCCCGCGCTTCGTGCAATGCAACCTTGCCGTTGCGCGCGATAAGGACTACAGCCCCAGCGATTGTTTGCTGATCAACGAGCGACTGCACCTTACTGCTTACCGTGGCGAGTTTGTCAGCGTCAAAACCGACAGGAGTTGCATGAGCTGTGGCAAGAGAGGAGAGGAGGAGAGCAATATAAATACGGTGGGAAAGTTGCTTCATGATAGTGGATGTAAGCGTAATAGTTATCTGCTATCAATAACAGGTTGATCTGGACAGGATTTATCGCACGATTGTTAACTTGTGCCAAAGTCGAGCGATATACGGGTAATTGATGCGCAGCTTTACATTCTTCCTGTCGAGTTGAGGGTCCCACTTAAGTTTGGTAGCCAGGTTGTTACTTCAGTAAAGTGCGCACGGGTGAGGGTTCGAGTTCGCTCAAAGGATGGTGCTGAGGCGGAAG
>CALCSP010000368.1 GCA_937893785.1 uncultured Verrucomicrobiales bacterium | reverse complement strand
TTGCAGATTTAGTGGCGCTGAAGAAGATCGTTTTTCAGTTCACCGCTTCAAGGCAGATGAAGCATACAGGCTGAATACTGAAAAAGGACCAGTTGGAGCTTATCTTGATATTGACGGAATTATTGCCATCGCCAAGGAGCACAAGGTAGACGCCATTCACCCCGGTTATGGGTTTCTTTCTGAGAACGCTGAGTTTGCAAAGGCGTGCAAAGATAATGAACTCATTTTTGTGGGCCCAAGACCAGAAGTCTTGGAGGCAATGGGAGATAAGATAGCTGCACGCGCTAAAGCTAAGGAAATCGGTGTGCCGACTTTACCGGGGACTGATGACCCGATAACTAACCGTGATGATGCTCTTGAGGTAGCAAAGACAATTGGCTTCCCGCTTATTATCAAGGCAGCATTTGGAGGCGGAGGTAGAGGAATGCGGGTAGTAAAAGACCCAAAGGACTTACCCACACTGCTGGATGAAGCGCGAACAGAGGCAAAAAACGCTTTTGGCAACGATGCAATATTTCTAGAGCGCTTCATTAAGCAGGCAAAGCATATCGAAATCCAGATTATCGGAGACCAGCATGGCAATGTAATTCACCTTCACGAGAGAGACTGTTCTGTACAGAGACGGCACCAAAAAGTAATTGAAATTGCCCCGGCAATAGACATTTCAGATGAATTGAGAACTAACCTCTGCGATGCCGCTGTCCAAATTGCAAAATCCATTGGGTATGATAACGCAGGAACCGTTGAGTTCCTTGTCGACAGTGAAACAGACGACTGGTTCTTCATTGAAATGAATCCCAGGATTCAGGTCGAACATACGGTCACCGAGGAAATCACCAATATCGATATTGTTAGGACGCAGGTTCTTATCGCACAGGGACATGAGATCCATGGCGCTGAAATCAATATCCCTGAGCAAAAGGACATAAAGCGTAACGGTGTTGCCGTTCAGTGCAGGATCACTACAGAAGACCCGGAAAATAATTTTACTCCTGATACGGGAAAAATACTCACATACCGCTCTGCTTCAGGTCACGGCATAAGGCTCGATGGAGGACTTGGGGCAGCAGGCGCAACTGTAACGCCCTATTATGATTCAATGCTGGTTAAAATGACCACGCATGCCCCTGATTTTAAAATTGCCCTGCAGAGGGTTCGGAGAGCCCTCCGCGAGTTTCGCATACGCGGAGTTAAAACCAATATCCCGTTCCTCCTCAATCTTCTTGATAATCCGCAATTTGCATCCGGGAGCCCAACCACTCGTTTAATTGATAAAACACCTGAACTATTTAATTTCAAGCCGAGGAAAGACAGAGCAACGAAACTGCTCAACTTCCTTGGTGACGTTATTGTTAACGGCAACCCTAACTCCAAAGGTCAATCTCCCGAATCAATACTACCCAGCCCGGTAATTCCAGAATCCAACCGCAATACAAAGCCACCTGAAGGTACACGCAATCTCTTACAACAACTTGGCCCGGACAAATTTTGTGAATGGATTCTCGAGCAGAACCCCCTTCTGATCACGGACACAACACTACGTGACGCCCATCAGTCCTTGCTGGCAACAAGAGTGAGGAGTTTTGACATGCTGGCAGTTGCCGATGCCATCGCCCGCAAAACACCTAACCTTTTCTCACTTGAAATGTGGGGCGGTGCCACTTTCGACTCTTCCATGCGATTCTTGCAGGAAGACCCTTGGGATCGCCTAACACAGCTTAGAGAAAAGGTTCCAAATATCCTCTTCCAAATGCTGTTCAGAGGATCCAATGCTGTTGGTTACTCTAATTATCCGGACAACGTGGTAAAGGGGTTCGTAAAACATGCAGCCGACCGTGGAATGGATATTTTCCGTGTATTTGACTCGCTCAATTACACGCCAAACATGAAGGCTGCCATGGAGGCAGTTCGAGAAACAGGAACTACTCTGTGTGAGGCAGCTATTTGCTATACAGGCAATATCATTGACCCGAAACGTGATAAATACTCACTTGAATATTACGTTTCACTGGCAAATGAACTCAAGGAGATGGGAGCCCACATAATCTGCATTAAGGACATGGCCGGCCTTTGCAGACCCTACGCCGCGGAAAAATTAGTTAAGGCTTTAAAAGAAGAAGTTGGGCTACCCGTGCATTTCCACACGCACGACACCAGCGGAGTAAGCGCAGCCTCAGTCTTAAAGGCTGCGGAGGCAGGAGTTGACATTGCAGATGCTGCACTATCGTCCATGTCCGGCTCGACAAGTCAGCCAGGTCTAAATTCAATTGTTGCATCTCTTGAAAACACCTCTCGCGACACCAAACTTGACCGCAAGTCTCTTGATGAATTTTCTGACTACTGGGAGACGGTAAGAAAATTCTATTTCCCATTTGATACATCTCCCCCGCATGGGACGGCAGAAGTTTATCTGCATGAGATGCCTGGGGGGCAGTTTACAAATCTCAAGGAACAGGCTGAAGCAATGGGCCTCGGACATCGTTGGCCTGAAATCGCTCAGTGCTACTCTGAAGTAAATGATATTTTTGGTGATATTGTTAAAGTAACACCCTCAAGTAAGGTTGTAGGAGACATGACCATGTTTCTAGTGACACAAGGAATAAAGCCTGCAGATGTCACCAACCTTCCAAAAAGCACCGCTTTTCCCGAATCTGTCGTGGACATGTTAAGCGGTGGACTTGGGCAACCTATGAATGGATGGCCAAAAGAAGTGCAGAAGGTTATAGTAGGCGATCGTGACGTTATTACAGATCGTCCCGGCAAATACGCAGAACCAGTCGATTTCGATCAGGTGCGTGACGAACTGCAGGAAAAATTAGGTGCCCCACCTTCAACAAATGACTTCTGGAGCTACCTAATGTATCCTCAGGTGTTTCTGGATTTTGCAAAAAGTCGCTCCTCTTTCAGTGACCTCAGTGTATTGCCCACTTGCTCTTATTTTTATGGTCTACAACCAGGCGAGGAAATCAGTATTGATATCGAGATTGGCAAGACTCTCTTTGTCCGTTTAATCAATGTTGGCGAACCTGATCAGGATGCCAGAAGAAGTGTGATATTTGAGCTTAATGGCACAGCACGACATGCATTAATTAAGGATGCCAGTCTTGCGCCTGCTACAGTTTCTCGTCCAAAAGCGGACCCGAGTGACCAAAGCCAAATTGCCGCACCTATGCCTGGACTTGTCTCAGAGCTTGGGGTGAGCGTTGGACAAAGCGTAAACGAAGGTGATCCATTACTTACACTGGAAGCGATGAAAATGTATACCAGCGTTACAGCACCTCATGGAGGAACTGTTGAGAAAATAGAAGCTGGTGTAGGAGACAACCTTGAAACTGGCGACCTACTTCTTGTATTAACTCCTTCCTAGAAAATACGTCGCGGTAAAACCTGCTTCTAATTATCTAGATCAACCCTAACTCTGAGGAAACTGGTCCCGGTGTTTAGTGGTAACGACACTCTATAGGTTAAAGAGGTTGCCCCAGTGTAGGTTTCAAAAGGCATATCACTCCATTCAGAAAGATTCGGTGAAGACTCAAACGCAATACGAAATCCCTCTTTCCGGATATCAGACTGAAGCTCCCAGACCATCACTCCTGTCGCATCCCCCCTATTAATACTTTGGGGCAGAGGAAGCGCACTAGGAACACGAGGATCGGTGTTAAATGCGTATTCAAGAAGGTTTTTAATTCCATCACCATCGAGATCAGCCTCTGCATTTTCTATATTTTCACGTGTCGCCCATTGATTATAGCTATCACTTATAGATTTTCCATCAGGCGAACCTAGATATACGCCGTTCTGCCAAGCTCGACGCCCCTGATAAAAACTGGCCGGAACGGTAGGCGAAATCAGTTCAAGTGATGCACCGTTCCCATCAGCTTCTGCAAACCATTGATCGTTGTAGGAAAATCGTAAAATTGCCACATCATAGGGATCTGGCAATTCCAATACCAGTGACTCTCCGCCATTGTCGAGCTTCCCTGAATACTGACCAGCAATATTCAACCCGGAACCATAACGGCTAGTAAAATCGGCAATATTAGCCACAACCAAAACTTGTTGCCCCGGATCTAGGAACACTTCAGGAAAGACAAAACGAATACCCTCAGTGAAACGCACCCCGGATAAATCAATTGGAACGTCTCCAGTATTTATTAATTCTACATATTCATACCTAGAGCCTCCCGGTGGATTAAACATCAACTCACTGACCCTTAGGTTGTCCAACAACAAAACAAGTTGCTCGTTTATTAAACTATCAGGTAATGGCTCGCCAGGAGTAGGAACCCTCTGGAACGAAAAAGCACCCTGCCCACTTAGGTCACGGACTTGAGAGTAATCTTCTGACTGCACGCCGTAGATCACGTTATCAATCAATTGACCATCGGATCTAAAAAGCCCGATAAAGTCCATTGTCGAGGATAGGTTAAAATCCGGATTCGATATTAAGCCATAACCATTAGCTTCAATAAAACTTAATGAAGGAATGACATGCCGTTTAATTGAAGTGTTCGGATTGTCAGTTAGAAGCATTCCTGAAATATCGACGGGCAAGACATCAGGGTTGTATAACTCAACAAATTCTCCCTCAATAGCCACCTGCCCGTTAGCAAACCACTCACTGATCATTACGCCTGAGGCATTACCCGTTAACTGTAAAACGTTACTTTGACCCAAACTTGGTCTATTTAGCTGCCAAATGCCTGTGTTAATGTTTTTGCCGATAGATAAATCGGAAGCTTGAGCACCGAAGGAAACAGAATCTATCAAACTCCCCTCCCTGTATAGAGAAAGAGTTTCTCCAGACCGGTCAAGCGTAAAGCCAAGATGGATTCCTGATGTAGGATTATCATCTGCATAGATAACAAGGTAGCCACCCGCAGGAACAATACTCCCCACAGGGAAAACAAATTTTGAGGGATTGTCTTGGTCATCAGAAAACCAGTGACCATCGAGTTCATAATCTTCCTTGCCAGGGTTATGTAGCTCAACCGCATCAGGGAATGTCCCCTCATGCTCAAAAACTGAATTATTAACTGCAAGGATTTCATTAATAACAACACTTGGAGGCAATGACTGGTTCACAGTCCATGTTCTGCTGCGAGTTGGTGCACTTTGCCATTCCCCAGCAAAGGTTTTCCCTTCAACGTCAACAAAGTAGGTTCCATCAGCAAGGTCGCGAAGTTCTATAATTGAAAACCTCACTGTTTTGTTTGGAGGATCAAAACCACTTCCAATGGGTAGTTCCTCACTCCAATCGCCGCCGTTAAGACGCCACCTGTAACTCCATAACCCTGGCCCACCAACCTTAATATTCGCCTGTGTTGATCCTGTAATTTTCGGCGGCTCACCATTAATAAATATACCTTCCCTTATCATAGCCCCAAGATCATGGCCCAGAGGGTGCTCCATTGTGCCAGGAGATCCCGGAGAAAGGGAAAAATCACCATTCTCTATATCAGCAAACCGAGCTACATCGTTTCGGTTTCCACTACCAAGATCATATATTGTCTGACCTTCGTGATTTCGACCAATAGAGATATCAGCAATTTGCGGGTCCACCAAATTGTCTGAAAATTCTAGGGGGGTTGTCGGGAACGGCTCCTCTCGAGCATCGTCTGC
>CALCSP010000367.1 GCA_937893785.1 uncultured Verrucomicrobiales bacterium | reverse complement strand
TATTTGATTGTGCGCCATTGTTTGAAGAACGGTTTTTAATGAATGAGGAGTGTGTCAGAGCTGGCAAGCCATTGGTCGAGAGCGCAATGTATTCAATGCAAGGGCAGGTCATGGTGGTAATGCCGGGTTCTACTCCATGCTTAGCCTGCCTTTATCCTGAATTGCCCAGCCATTGGCGGCGTCGTTTTCCGGTAATTGGGGCTGTGTCATCTATGGTGGCCCAAATTGCAGCCATAGAGGGAATCAAATTGATCACAGGAATAGGAAAGGTCTCTTTTGGAAACCTGATAATGATTGATGCTGCAAGCATGGATTTTACAAAAGTTAAACTGGCATTAAGAAATGATCATTGTGCCGTGTGTGGGCAATTATGGGAATAATGATGAGCAAGCCGAAAATTGTTTTCCTTATACTTCTATCGGGTCTTCTGATTCCAGTGATTTTAATGTTGCTGACTCCTCCCAAGAAAGGAGAGGCGTTGCTGATTTATTGTGCCGCCGGCATGCGTAAACCGATGGTGGAAATCGCCAGGCAGTATGAAGCCGAATATGGCGTAAGAATTGACCTACAGTTTGCAGGGTCTGGAACGCTGTTGGCAAATGCTGAAGCTTCGGGCAAGGGGGATCTCTATCTTGCAGGAGATATGAGTTATATCAACATAGCCCAAGAAAAGGGTCTGGTTAACGAGCACCTATCCGTTTGTTATCTTACTGCGGGTTTGGCGGTGAAGAAAGGAAACCCTTTGCAAGTATCAGCTCTGGCAGAGTTAAGGGATAATAGTGGGCTGCGCATTGTGATTGCTAATCCGGAGGCGGCATCGATTGGTAAGTTTACTGAAAAGATCCTTTCGCGGCATAATCTCTTTAAGGACGTGTCTTCGCGCGTGCTCGCCATGAAGCCCACGGTCAATGAGCTTGCCAATGACGTAAAGCTTGGATCAGCCGATGTGGCTGTAGTGTGGGATGCTGTTGCCAATCAATATTCAGAACTTGACTTCATTAATGTGGCAGAGTTCGATGCCGAAACAAAAACGGTAGCAGTTGGGGTTTTGAGCTCAGCTGTTGTGCCAAGCGAGGCGCTGAAGTTTGCGCGCTATGCTACGGCAAAGAATAAGGGCCTAAGAACGTTTTCTGAAATGGGCTATAGGGTTGTTGATGGAGATAAATGGGAGGCCAGACCGGAGCTTGTTTTTTTTAGCGGAGCAATGCTTAATCCTGCAATTCGTGATTCTATGAAGGAATTCCAGGAGCGGGAAGGTGTCAGTTTGCGCTTTGTTCCAAACGGTTGTGGCATCCTTGTTTCGCAGATGAAAGCTGGAGCTAGACCGGATGCATACTTTTCGTGTGATATTTCGTTTATGGATGAGGTTGAGAACCTTTTTGGTGAGTCGAGGACTGTTAGTTCTAATGACATGGTGATATTGGCTTCCAATAAAGTGAAGGGGAGGATCAATAATCTGAACGATCTATCTGTTCCTGGATTCCGCGTTGGACTTGCTCATCCTGAAAATTCCGCCCTCGGCGCGCTTACTAGAAGGCTATTGAATGCTGAGGGAATTGAAATTGGGGATAATAAGAAGCTGGATTCTGCGACAGGAGATTTCTTGGTAAATCAATTGCGTGCAGGCTCTCTGGATGCAGTGATCGTATATCGAAGCAATGGAATGGCGAATCCTTCAACACTCAAGGATGCTCACATTGTCGAGATTGACAGCGAGATGGCGGTAGCTTTGCAGCCCTTTGCGGTTGGAGTCGATTCTGAATATAAGCATCTGACCGAAAGGCTTTTCAATGCGCTGGTTGATAGTCAGGGGCGTGAGCAATTCCTCAAATATGGGTTTCAATGGAAGTTGTCTGAGTGATGGCAGTTGAGCCCTACAGTCCAATCAAAATAAAATCGGATGCCCCTTTCTTCACGGCTTTATGGGGCATCTCCGGAATGTATGTCTTATTGATCGTTGCCGTATTGGCTGCGGATGCTTCCTATAC
>CALCSP010000366.1 GCA_937893785.1 uncultured Verrucomicrobiales bacterium | reverse complement strand
TATCTGGGAAGGTGGAAAGCCTGCTGATTTTGAACTGAAGCTCAAGTTCAAGATCAGTGCTGGAAATTCAGGGGTTCAAATCCGCAGTTTCAAGGTTGATGGCCCTGATGAATGGCGGATTGGTGGTTACCAGTCTGATTTCGAGGCTGGTGACACCTGGTCAGGAACGCTTTACGGCGAGAGATTTGGCGGAGTCTTCGCAAAACGAGGACAACGTGTCACAGTCGGCGCAGATGGTAAAAAGACACAGGGAGAACCTGTTGGTAACCCTGCTGAACTCAACAAGTCGATCAAGAAAGGCGACTGGAATGAGTATCACATTATTGCCAAGGGCAACCATATCAAGCAGTCCATCAACGGAACCCTGATGGCTGAGGTAACCGACAATGGCCCGAAAAAGCGCAACGAAGGGTTAATTGCCCTGCAACTACATGCAGGCCCTCCGATGAAGGTTCAGTTTAAAGAAATCATGCTCAAGGAACACAAGGCTCAGGCAGCCAAGAATGGGGCGGGCGTTAAAACCAAAATTTGCTATGTATCCCACAAGGGTTCACATGGACGCGGTCAGCATGAATATGCGGCCGGTTGCATAATGATGGGAGAATGGCTTGAAAAAGCCTACCCTGGCAAGGTAGAATCTGCCTACTCAATTAACTGGCCCAGTGATCCAGACAAGTTCTTTGAAGGAGCCGATACTGTCGTGTTCTTCTGCACTGGTGGCGGTGGTCATCTTGTCAATCGTCACGTTGCAGAGTTTGATAAACTGATGCGTAAGGGCGTTGGAATTGCATGTCTTCATTACGGCGTGGAAGTGCCCATTGGCCCGTCCGGAAAGGGCATGCTGAACTGGATGGGTGGCTTTTTTCAAACTCACTGGTCAGTCAACCCTCACTGGGTAGCAAACTTCAAGGTATTTCCCAATCATCCTGCAGCCAACGGAATCAAGCCGTTTGAATCCAATGACGAGTGGTATTTTCACATGAAATTCCGAAGCAATATGGAAGGCGTAACACCAATCCTCTCGGCGATAGCCCCTGAATCCACTATGAAAAGACGGGACGGAGCGCACTCCGGCAACCCAACGGTTCGTAAGGCAGTAGCGGCCGGAGAACCACAGCATGTCGCATGGTGCTACCAACGCGGCGATGACTACAACGAAGGCAGAGGATTCGGATTCACCGGCCTCCATTATCATAAGAACTGGGTAGACGACAACTTCCGTAAAACGGTTCTGAATGGTATTGCCTGGACAGCAAAGCTCGAAATACCTGAAAATGGCGTTGCATCTCCCACTCCAACAAAGGAAGACCTCGAGGAAAGCATGCGACTGGTCTACAACCCGCAGAAGTAAACCGGCATAGAGACAAGGTAATTATCTCTATTGATTCTCGGACGGGGGCACCTCACTGGTGCCTCCGTCTTCATTTGTATTCTGGCTCTCAGCAGGAAAATTTGGCAACAGTTGCTTAACATCACCGTATGCCTTCTGCAGGGCATTACGCGACCCCATTCGCAGCACGCCAAAACCGCCAAGCCCGACAGCCAACAAAATCGCAACTAAAAACGGGACCATTACCGGCACAAGCGGCCCAGCTACTACCTTGGGTATCATCAGGCAACCAGCAACCAACACCACTGATGCTAAGGCAAAATAAAACCCATAATCCATCTTAAAGGAAATATCATCCTTTGCACCCAGTGCGGCATTGAACTCCCTTTCAAAAAAATTTCCATACACCACCCCGATAAAAATCATGGCAAGTAGCAGCGCACCGGAAATCAATATACCCATTCCCGAGTTATCGGCCTCTCTACTGACAATATTTGTGACTGAAATCAATCCGCTTAAAAGTAAAAGCACCAGCGCAACAATCAAAATCATCTTTGACAGACCGAAATATTTCGGTGCCACGCTCTTCCCTGGCAAGGCCACCTGCTCCTCCGAGGCCAAAACCATATTCACTGCGCTTAATTCAGTCCTACCCGCAGTCGTAGTGGTTCTCACCCACGGCATGAAGGCGGCAACCAGAAAAACCAAAACAGCAAGAACGCCAATCCAACGCAAAAAACCAAATGCATTTGGCCGAACTGATGAAGCCGCACCGGAACGTTTGGCTTCACGCTGTTTCTCCCCGGTATCCGCAACTGACTGTATGCCGGAATGAACTGATGATCCCAAACCGGGTGTAACCCCGGACACGGGTTTTAGTTTTGAGGATTTCTCTCGCAAGGACGAATCAGGAATGGGTGGAGGAGTTACACCCTGCTCGTCAACAGGGTCATGTTTCCCTGCCGCACTCATATCCTCGGCTCTGTCCAGCACCTGCTCAAGCCGGGTCCACCCATCAAGACCGGCTCCCCACGCCAACTCACCCGGCGAAACCCCACCGCTATTGATTTTCTGACGCAATTCACCTGCTTGAAATGGTCCGGTGCTCTTTCCACCTCTGATGAGAAATATCTTCATTGTTTCTAATTTTACCAAATACAGGGCTCACTGCATTAATATTCAAGCCATTTCACGAACAACAGGATGATACCAATGACGCTTGTCACACTGCCCAGTGAATGTTAAATGTCGCTGGTAATGAGTTCAATGATCGAGGCCCTAATCAAAGCTGCATACGACCACAAGGCCAGCGACCTGTTCCTAAGCGAAGGCAACATCGCCCGCATGAAAGTGGGAGGCGAATTAATGACGGCAGGAGATGACCCGGTTGAAACTGAAGACATCGAGGCCTTCTGGAAGCGATGCGGAGCGGATCCGGGCTACGATGGGGACAGGGACACAAGCTACGTGGCACACAATAATGTTCGTTTCAGAGTAAACCTACACCGGCACCTTGGAAAACTGGGAGCTGTCCTTAGGCAAATAAATACGGAGATCCCCAGCCTTGACTCACTCGGTCTGCCAGTCGAACTGCTGACCAAATGGGTACAATCCGCATCAGGAATAGCCCTGATCACAGGCCCCACTGGGTCGGGAAAATCCACCACTCTTGCTTCCTGTCTAGAATGGTTGAACAACCATTTAAGCAAGCACGTTGTCACTATTGAGGATCCGATTGAGTACCTTTTTGAATCCAAGAAAAGCCTCTTTACCCAACGTGAAGTCCACACTGACACGGATTCTTTTGCACGAGGTCTACGCAGTTCATTGCGACAGGCACCGGACGTCATCCTACTGGGTGAAATTCGGGATCCCGAGACAGCACAGATTGCCCTGCAAGCTGCCGAAACAGGCCACCTAGTGTTGGCAACTTTACACAGCGCCAACGTTTCGGAAACCGTCGAGCGCCTTACCAAC
>CALCSP010000365.1 GCA_937893785.1 uncultured Verrucomicrobiales bacterium | reverse complement strand
TGTCATCAGCCTTAGTGGCAAACCCGGGAAAATCATTACCATCACTACGCGCGATGGTAATGGAGATTGGCTTGGAAAAGGCCTGTCCGCAAAGAGCAATACAGATGATGGCAGGAATGCGAAATAAATGGAATATGTTCATTACTGAAAAAGGGTTTTGATTCTTGCTTGTTTTCTTTATTGCCAAGGATCCTCGTGACTTTCCTCAGCATGCGTCGGCGCAAGTTCATTGTAAATTTTGCGCATTGTATTGAAGTGCGCCTTGAAACGAGGGTCGTTTTGTAACTTCTTCTCAAAGCGCAAGCCACCCATCCTAGACAAGGTATATGCCTCCTTACCTTTATTTGCGCTTTTCTGAATCTCGGCACTGCGGGTCATAGCCGGAATTGAATACTCAACGTATTGTGGATATTTGAAATAATTCTGCAGATAGGCACTCAATGCTTTGTCTATCTTCTTCTGCTTGTCTCGCGCCTGGCCTAACCGATACCAGTCTTCAGGGCTGTGCAGCCTCCATGCCTTGTTGGACACATAGTCAAACCAAGCGGACTCCGCTGCACTCCAATCTTCTGTCCGGCTGTAATGAAGGGCACGCTCGTAGGATGATTCTTCCTTGAGCTTGTTATTCCCTGAGTTTGCTAGCACCCATTCCACGTTATCCAGTGCTTTTTTATGCAGGCTCTGGTTGGCTCCTCGCAAATAAATCTTAGCAAGAGCATTTTTAGCATAGTCCAACGAGTCAATGCCGCCCCGCGCTAGGATCTCCTCAAACCAAGGAACAGCCTGAACACTCTGGTCGGAATTACGCAGGAAATCACCAATCTTAGCCAGCACATATGGCGCAAGCACCTTTTTATCAAAGCTCTTAAGTTCAGTGAAAGCAGTCCTAATTTGGGCCTTTGCCAACTCTGCATTCCCATCTTTGGCCTTACCCATGTCCTCAATGATATCAACCCTCAAGACAAGCAACCAAGCCTGTACCGAATCAGGCTGACCTCCCTTTGTCTGCATGGATTTAAGCTTCTCTATCGTTTTCGGTGCACCATTGAGTTCAACGGACACATCCCCGTATTTGGCAATTGCTTTCTCCAGGTCGGCATTCTCCTGCCTACCAAGACGGTCAATCATATCCTCAAGCTTATCCAGCCCCTCCTGCCCTCGGTTCACACTTTCATCGGTAAGCGCCTTCAATGCATCTGAAACAACCTGCGGCTCGAGGTAGTTTTCGGCGAAATTGCCGACAAACTCATCGTAATAAGCAGCAGCCTGCTTGTATTCCTCTTTGGCAGTTGCCACATTGACTAACTGACTAAGTGATTCAGCTGCCACCTGATAATGCCCATCTTGCTCCGCACGGGTCTTTGCCTTGGCGTAAGTTTGCTGAGCCTCATCCCATTCCTTCTTTACCTGCAGCACATCACCACGAAGGTTCAGGCTTCGGTCATAAATGTCACTTGTGGAGAATCTCTTTTCTATCTCGTCAAGCTTTGCAAGGCATGGGTCGAACTCGTCCTGAGCAAAATGACATGTGGCTCTATCAAGAATTGCAAAAGGCCTAAGATCAGATTCTGGATACTTGGTCAACCAGCCCTCCAGCAGAGGAGCCGCCATTGCCCACTCCAAGAGCTTAACCTTATTAGCCCCACGATAGTAACTGGACTCCTCAAGGAACCCACTCTCCGGGTATTCCTTGGCATGCGCATCAAGGAGAGGGTCAGCTGACTCGTATTGCCCGTCATAATAATAGGAGCCGGCTAGGCAGAACATGCAAAGATCGTGCTGGGGTGAGGGCTTGGGCAGCTTGTCAATAATGTCCGAAGCAATCTTGATGCACCGCAAGTAATCCCCTCTGCGAAAAAGCTGCTCAATGAGCATACTCTGCACCTCAGGCTCGAGCTCATGTCCGGGATACTGCTTGAGAAAGTTCATCCCGTGATGCTGAGCGGAAAGCAAGTCACCGATTGAGAAAGCACAACGTGTCGCATTATAGACAAGCTCAGGATGAATCAGCGTTGTCTTTTTTGTCTTCGTGTTGACGGTCTTAGCCGTTGGAAAGCGCCGCGTCATGTAATCATAAATTGAGTAGGCACTGCGAAGACTGTAATTTTTCTCGTAAATCATAGCCAGAAGCCGCAATCCTGCAATATCGACCGCCGTGCCATCAAGGATGCCCTTCTGCAATTCATCAATCTTGACCTGAACCTTCTTCTGAGCTTCTTCATTCTTGTAGAAGCTCTTGCGATCTTGAAGCTCGGAAATAGCCTCCTCAGTTCGCGGACTGAAGTTAAAAAAGCGCAAGGCCATGGCATCCAGATTTATTTGTTTCCCCGCGGCATCTTCACCACCTCCTGATGAGGCTTCCTGCGCTAACTTGAGAAAGCGCTGGTTAAACCCATACTTGAAACTCTCAAACGGAGGCCAACGCAACCACATGTCATTGGTTTGCATGAAAGCCATTGCGTCACGCTCCAGTCCCTTTTCAATCCACTTCTCGGCAAGGTCAAAGAAAGCGTTCTGCAACATCCACCTTTCACGGAGGTTAATCCTGTCAAACACACCATAAACCTGCTGCAAATATTGGGTAGCCTCCGGAATCTTGCCGAGCTTGGCATAACAAACGCCATAGTTAATATAAAGCTCGAACGGCGAATAGGTCCCCTTCTCAGGCTTCTCACTCTCAAACTTTTTGTAGATTTTTATAGCCCCCTCATATTCGCCCTTGGCCTGAGCGGCGGTACCCCAGCGATACAGGGCAATGAGGTGATAGTGATTTCGGGTATTGGGAATCTCGTCCGCTTTATCTTTGGGGATTCGGTTCGGGAACCCTCTGTAAGTAGTCTCGAACTGCTTCTCAGCCTCATCATATTTTTTTAACTGCATCTGGCATAAGCCAAGATGGTAATGAATCAGTCCAAAGGCAGGTCCATAAATATTAAAGGCATTCTGCTTGTAATCCCCAACAACGGATTGAAGGACACTGGCAGCATCCGCCCACTTGGATTCCTCCATTAACTGAACAGCCTTGCGGTAATTATCCTCAACCGGATTCTGCGCCCCTGCCGTGCCAGGATCGATCAACAGGCAACAAACAAGAACAGGCAGGATAAAAAAGTGCCTCCAAAAATAACTCAAGGTCAGGGAACTCATGAAATGCATTTGATTTAGGGATTTTGAAACAACGGAATTTCTACCACATCATACAACAACACCATAAAAGCGGAAAGCCCGATTTTTCGATTGGTCGGTCATACCAAATAGGAAAATACCGATTTTCCCATTGATGAATGGGAAAGTTCTCCCATGAGCAGCTCTATTCAGGACCACTAAACCCTGTCATTGTGATATTTTTAATCTTCACAGAAGCAAGCGCATTGACGACATCAATGAAACGCTGGGTATTTCCCTCATCGGAAGCAGCAACGATAACCACCGGCTTACTACCAACACCATCCGCAAGTTCCTTATACTCCTTGAGCTTTGCCCTGAGTTGCGGAAGCCTGTCAGGCTTGGACCCCTTGGGTCGAGCACTCCCAACTTCAACCGTCTTATCCACAATGACTCGTCCGTCTGCTTCGATAAGGATTGCAAGGGGATCAACTGGGTCTGGATTGTCCGTGGGAATGGATGTCGGCAGAACGATCGAAAGGTCCGTCTCATCCTTCTTGAGCGTGGAGGTAACTAAGAAATAAATAAGCAGAAGAAAGGCCACATCAACAAGTGACGAAATATCAAGCTCAGGATCCTTTGCTCCCTCCGGTGAATATTTTCTCCTGCGTGGCATTTGCTAGAATCAAAAAAATTATTTATCGGTCTTAAAGGCCCCGAAAATCACCTTGTTAATGCCTCCCTCCGCGGCTGCCTTGGCCACCTTCTTAATATCACTGACATCAGCATCCTTGTGAGCACGTAACAAAAGGGAAGACTCCACCTTGGATCCGCTCCTGCTCTCAGAAAACTTTTGCACCCTGTTTGTGATCTCTTCAAGGCTTACCGTCTGACTGCCATCAGATGTCGTGTATTTGCTCTCCCCTCCTGCACTCTTTGGATGGATGTTAAAGATAATCCTGCCGATAGCACTTTTGGGTTTGATGGACTCATCAGCTACTGGGGGCTTGATCGTGGGATCAACCCTCACGGTCACCATCCTAGAGGCAACCATGAAGAAAATAAGGAGCAGGAACACCATGTCGATCATAGGCGACATGTCCATCCTTGCGTCCTCGTCAGCTTCTTCTAAAACTGCCTGTAATTTCCTTGAAGCCATCTTGCTAACCCAAGTAAAGCATGCAGTTCAATTAGGCCTGCAGACCTTCGGGAACTTTTGCCATTGCCTGATCGGCATTTACAGCTTGGTGACTGGCGTCCAGCATATCAGCCATGTCCTGATGGCAAGCTGCGACCAAGCCATTGAAGCGATTGCGAAGGAAAAAGAAAAAGAATACAGACGGGATGGCAATGATCAGTCCTGATGCTGTTGTGACCATTGCAAGTCCGATGTTTTCAGCAAGCGCTGAAGGGTCAGCCTGACCTTGTGCTCCTATTTTGTTAAATGCACCCATCATACCGACAACTGTTCCCAAAAGTCCGAGCATCGGTGCAATCTGTCCAATCACACCAAGATAACCGATCCAAGTCATATGGTTGCGATTCTCCCGGATGGTGAATTCAGCCACAGCGTCCTCCACTTCCTCACGGCCCAACGTATCTGGGTCTGTTGCGTCGACATGAGGTAGTGCACTTGCAAGCATTCGGCCAAGGTAAGTCGGGCTTGTGGATGCAACCTCAATGGCACTGACCACACGGCAATTAGCCATGTGGTCAAGTAAAGCCATTTTCAGGTCTTCAGGCTTGAATTTAGAAGCGGTGAGTTGGATGAAATTGTAGACAATGAGTGCCACCATTGCAATGGAAGCAATGATCAGCGGCACCATCCAGATACCAGCCTGCTTGACATTATCAAACATTGTAGCTGGCGCTTCTTCCTCCGCATCGGCAGCTGCATCCTGTGCAAGAAGTTCTGGAGCACTGTAAAACAAGAAACCAATGACGGTTAACAACAAGGACCAGAGGAAAAATTGCCGCCGGGACTGTGCCTGAGATTGTAAAAAAGAGGTTTTCATCATCGATCTTTATGTTTTCTAGGAAAAAATGAGTTTTTATCAGCCGGGAGCTTTCAGTCCATTGTGTGGGATAAAAGCTTTAATAATCAGAACATTATCAAGCCGGGAACCCTTGATTTAGCACGTCTATAGCTAAATTACAACCATTTTGAGGGAGGCAGGGTCAATGCCTCTAATTCTTAGAATGTAAGAGCTCTAGAACCTTGGGCAAAACCCCCAATGCCAATGTCTGTGCTCCATGATCTGTCAAGTAGGTCTCACTCGCATACTGCCCGCTGGCCGGAAATTGCAATTTTTCAAGGCCAAGCCATGGAATGCTTGCCGTTTCACACGCATTACGCCCCGCATCAAAAAACCGCCGCAACTCCTGCTCCACAGCCAGAATACTGACCTGATTGCCCTGCCCCGGACCAGGCTTGCTGGCAAAGAATACTGGCTTTGGCTTCACCAGGTCATCAGTTAATCCTGATGGCAGAGTCGTATAAATCGTAGGCTCCTCCATCACGAGTATCTTGGCATTATGCTTCGCCGCAAGGGAGATAAACCCGTTAATACCATCAATATATTCCCGCAACGGGTCATCACCTTTCCGCATCTTACGTATAACGCCCTCCCGTAACGGCAAGCTGCTGGCATACTGTCTGAACATTTCCAACTGCTTAAGAAGATAATTGTGCTCATTGAACCGTTGATGGGTTCCCTGCAAGTATTTCTTCGTTCTTTGATTGCGCACGATTCGAAGCACATGCGAAGCCTTGGCCAATCCATACTTGAAGCCCTTCGGCCTGCTTTCTCTCAATCTCGCAAGCTTATCGGGGGAATATTTATAGTCTCCATAGAAGCCCATCGCATCCCCAAAACCAAAACAGCAGATAATCAAGTCTACTTCATATTTATCGAGAATTAACTCTGCCTTGGATAAGGCAGAAATTATTTGCCCTCCTGTACTGTGTGCCAGTGCCGCCACCTCAACCTTCTTGCCAGTTTCCCTCGCAAGT
>CALCSP010000364.1 GCA_937893785.1 uncultured Verrucomicrobiales bacterium | reverse complement strand
TGATCATGGATGCTTGGGTTGACCTGATTGTTGATTGAGAGGACCTCACTTCGGTGTTTGGGTGAGAGAGTATCAAGGGGTAGCAAAAAGACTTTCTTCTCCTTGAGCAGGCGGACTTTTCCGCCCTTGATGATTGTGGGGGGGATGGACTTGGTTTTGTCGCCGGAATCAAAGGCAACCAAGGTTGCCATGATTGACTTTCCCGAGGTGTTGAGCCATTGCCGCTCCTTGGTCAGGGCCAGGTAGGTGATGGTTCTGGTAATGGTTTTTTGGGGAGTTGAGGGCTTGACCAGCCCACCGCCGCCAAAGCTGCCACCGCCTCCGATTGGGCGACGAGCGTTCTGAGCCACCGCATGGGTTGATTGGCCAAGAAGCCCGGCAGCAAGAAGGAGTGGCATGAGCTTCATCATGGCATTGGTGGCTAGGCGAACAGGATTGCTGTTAGTTTGCCTTGGTAGTAGTCTTCAGCGCCTTTGCGATTGTCTCTGCCATGATTCTGGCTCCACCTGCGTTGGGATGGACGCTGTCCGGAACTAGTGCCGCCTTACCTTTCAGTGGGGTATTAAGGTCAATGAGCTTGGCGCCAGTTTCCTTGGCGATGGATTTTGTGGATGGAATAACGCCATCATTGATGATCTTGTCGGTGATTCCCCATCGGGTCTTGAACACAGGGACAGGAAGGCAAACGTAAACGTCGGGCTTTGACTTGAGGGCGCGGAACGTCGTGATCAAATCTTTGTAATCGGATATAAAATCAGATCCATGCTTCCAATTTTGTGGCTTGGTGTCGTTGGTGCCCAGTTTGATGACCACGATATGAGGCTCAAAAGCCACTGCGGCGGCAAATTCGCGTTGTTTCCAGTAGGGTTTGTCGCCTTTCTTGAGCAGGGTAGAGCCACTATTACCGAAGTTTTTCACCAAATGAGATTCTCCAAGCATCTTGGATAGCTGGGCAGGATAGCTCTGGTTTTGTCGATCCCGGATTCCAGCCCCGAATGTGATGCTGTCTCCGACGCAGGCAACGCGGATGGGATCCGCGCTGGATGTCCCGATTGCGGTGATACCGATGAGAGTAAGAAAAATTGCCTTCATTGTATTAGTTATTTTATTGTAATTAACTTTATGCGAATGCTTTACGCAGTAATTTTATGCTTTTATCGCAACCCGAAATGGGGTCCTCCTTGCCCTCAAATTCAAGGGAAATCCATCCCCGGTAGCTGGCCTTACGCATAATTTGCGCAATCCTGTCATAATCAAGATTGAGTGTATACCAACGCCCACCTCCATAGTAGGTTTTTGCCTGCAGGAGAACCGTGTGTTTGGCCAACATTTCTAGGCGTTTGTAGGGATCTTCCAGAAAGTTTCCTGTGTCGAGTGTGACTTGAAGCCATGGTGAGTTGATTGCATCTACAATTCGCATGACGCCTTCCGGTGTGAGGCCAAGCCCCCAGTGGTTCTCCAGTCCCAAGATGACTCCGGCTGATTGCGCTTCCTTCACCAGTTTGCCAATTGAGTCAATGACCCACTGGAAGCCCTCTTCCTCGGAATGTCCTTCGAGGACCGGTTCGATGCCGCGATTGGCCATTAGTTCATCGAAGTTTTTCGAGGTTCCCCAGCGGCCAGTATTAATGCGGATCGTCGGGATTCCCAGCGCGTGTGCCTGGCGGATGTAAAAAATGGTCTGCTCAATGTTGTGCCTGCGCTTATACGGATCGGGATCGACAAAGTCCTGATGGGTGGATAAGCCCATCAGGTCGATACCGTTGAGGAAGGCGTGGCGCTTGAGCTTCTGGAGATACCCGGGGCTGAAGTCCTGCATTTGAACCTGGAGGATTTCCACCCCGTCAAAGCCCTGGCTTGCTGCCAGATCAATGCATTTTTCGATTGGTCGGAATTTTTCCCGCCTAAATCCCCAGTAAGAATAGGTGGAAACACCGATCGGGTTTCTGACTGATTGTTTGGCGGTGGGCGGTTTTGTGTCGCCCTTTAGAGAAAGGGCGGAGCCGATGCCGGCGGCACCAATGGCTACCCTTTTCATGAAATGGCGCCTGGAAGAGGTAAGACAATGCATTTGTTTAATATAACGCTATAAACGACTTGTGGCAGGATTGTCTGCTTAAATTCTCATATTGTGGGCAGGCAATAGACAATCTATATTATTTGTGTTGATTGAGCATCTAATTAAATGACTGAGCAAACAAATGAAGAAGAGCCTATAGATCCCCAGCGCCGGGAATTTATGGCAAAGGCGGTCAGTGTTTTTGCCGGAGGTGCCATTGTGTCGATACCGGTTGGTGCTGGTGTGGCTACATTGTTGTCCCCTTTGCTTGGCGAGGGGCAGGGAGGAGTGCGTATAAGGCTTGCAGCAGTCGAGGATCTTCCGGTTGATGGTTCCCCCAAGCTTTACCAGGTGGTTGCCGAGCGCTCCGATGCTTGGACTAAGTACCCTGCCAAGCCGCTGGGTTCGGTGTTTCTGCGTAAGCTTGAGGGAGGTGATGTGCAGGCATTCAACTCAAGTTGCCCACACGCTGGGTGCAGTGTCGGTTTCAGGGCACGGGATGAAGTCTTTTATTGTCCTTGCCACGAGAGCACTTTCCTCCTTGACGGTTCACGTGGTGAGGTGTGTGTCAGTCCCAGAGGACTTGATTCACTGGAGGTGGATCAGGAAAAACTTAAAGAAGGTGAAGTCTGGGTGAACTTCCAGAATTTTGCGGCAGGAATTGAGGATAAGAAAGCAATCTGATGAAAGCTTTATTAAATTGGGTAGACAATCGTACGGGGATTGCAAAACTCACCCGTGAGGCTCTTTTTGAAAGGGTCCCCGGGGGAGCGCGGTGGCGTTATGTTTGGGGTAGTACCCTGACCTTCGCTATCATGGTGCAGTTCATTACCGGGGTTTTTCTATGGATGGGTTACAGCCCGAGTGCCACATCCGCCTGGGAGAGTGTTTACTACATCCAGAATGAGATGAGCTTTGGGTGGTTGTTGCGCGGCATTCATCACTGGACGGCCCAGATCATGGTCATCCTCCTGTTACTGCACCTTGTCCAGGTGGTTATAGACAGTGCCTACCGCGCGCCGCGTGAATTCAATTTCTGGTTCGGGGTGATCCTGCTGTTTCTCACGCTTGCAATTTCGCTTACCGGATACCTTTTGCCTTGGGATCAAAAGGGATTTTGGGCAACCAAGGTTGCAACCAATCTAGCTGGTGTAGTGCCGCTTATCGGTGAGGATTTACAAAAGATTATTGTCGGTGGTGCCGATTATGGGCATCACACATTGACCCGCTTCTTTGCCTTGCATGCCGGGGTTCTTCCCGGTGCTCTCGTAGCTCTGATTGTGGTGCATATTTACCTTTTCAGGAGGCACGGCATTACTGAGGCGAAGCCTGCTACTCGTGCGGGGGCACTTTATTATTGGTGCCTATTTGGGGTTGTGTTCGGGGCATTGACTGTAATGGCATTTCTTTTCAGAGATGCTGCGAAACCATGGGTGCCTTGGTTGGTTGCTGGCGTTCTTGCTGCGATTGTGTTGCGGATTGGATTTCTTTTTATGCGTGGTAAGGACGATGACTCGTCTAGGCGCCCCAAGCGTGACGGCATGTTCTGGCCAGATCAGATACTTAAGGATGCTATTGCATGTGTCGCCGTGATGGCGGCTGTGTTGTTTTTTGTTTTCTGGAAGGGTACGGAACTGACGGCACCGGCTGACCCTTCCCAGCCCTACAATGCGGCGCGACCTGACTGGTATTTCATGTCTCTTTTCCAGATGCTCAAATTCTCGATTTTTGAGGGGGCGGTTGGATTGGTTATCGGAGCTATTGTTGTTCCCTCTATTCTTGTAAGTGCGGTTTTCATGATGCCGCTTATTGGCAGTTCAAAAGTAGGGCACTGGGTAAATGTTGTGATGCTCTATGGATTGATTGGTGCTTTTGCGGTGCTTACCGCAATGGGCTTTAATCATGATGCAAATGATCCTGAGTATAAGCTTGGAGTAGCCAATGCCCACGCTGATGCAGAGAGATTGAGTGAACTGATCTCCATAAATGGAGGTATTCCTCCCGAAGGGGCATTAACCCTTCTTTACAAGGATCCGAAAATTCGTGGTCCTAAGTTGTTTGCGGCCAATTGCGCTTCGTGTCACCCATATGGTGGCGAAGACGGTGTCGGGGGAGAGGTGCAGGATCCAAGTGCGCCAGATCTTAAGGGTGTTGGTAGTCACCAATGGATCGCTGGGTTACTTGACCATAAGCGGTATGTTAGTGCGGAATACTTCGGGAATACTGCCTTTAAGGAAGGCAAGATGGCTGAACATCTTGAGGACCTTGACATGCTGCCTGAGGAGATTGATGCCGTTGCGGCAGCACTGGCCTCCGAGGCCAAAGTGCATGGGTATGCCGAGCCAAAGGGAGGTAAGGAATTCATTGATTCGGGTTTTGATCTGATGTTTGAGGATCTCGAATGCGCGGACTGTCATGGGATACAGGGCGAGGATGAGGGTAGAGGACCCAGTCTGACAGATTATATGTCACGCGACTGGATGATTCGGTTTGTAGGTAACCCTTCGCATTCAGACTTTTATGGTGTCAAAAATGACAGGATGCCGAGCTTTTTGGGGATGACTCTGAAGGATGGAACCAATAAGCCGGGTGAGCTTAGTCAACAGGATGTGGAATTGATTGTGGATTGGTTGCGCGGTGAGTGGGCAAGACCAACGGGGAGCGAAGGTTGAAGTGAGGACTTGAGTGTAGATGAGACCACTCCTTTTTTTTTAGATCGATTAGATGCGAATTAACTGCCCCACCTGTGACTTGGCGTTTGAGGTTTCCGATGACCAGAGTGGTCAGAAGGCACTATGCCCGGAATGTGGAACACGGTTTCTGATTCCTGCCGATGGTAAAGGAAAGGGGGAGATTCTTTCCGTTGGGAATGCCGGACAAGATCCGAAGAAAGAGCCACAATCATCGACTGAGCTTGCTGTTGAGGGTGCCCAGAATGATGTTAGCGGCGATGGAATCGGGAATGATGAGGTCAGTGATGATCGGGATTCTGCGGGTGATCATACTGAAGAAAGAGAGGAATTGAAAAGTGCTTGGGGTTACTTGGCGGTGGGGGTAGCCATAGGTCTGCTATTTGGATTCTTGATTGGTTGGCTGGTTTGGCGCAACCCAGATACGGGGGCAACGGCGCCATTTGGTAATTCAGGTGATGAGAATGCCAGCCCCTTTTTGCTGGATAAAACCGATTAACCCCTGAATGCAGGTGATATTTCTCTCTAAATTGGAGTGAATTATTGCCGTGATTCGTTGCCAAGTGCCATACCGTGCGTTATCTCAGCATTGCCTTTCCTTAAGGTTTCATTTCTCAATGTTTGTTTCATCCACCAGAGTCTTCATTGTTTTGCTCCTTACTGTTCTTGCTGCTTGCAAGCCCGTTAACGATCGTAAGGAAATTAAGGTCGTTCGAAAAATGGGTAAGCTTGCCCCGGAGGTTGAACTTGGGCTTTCCTTAATGGAACGGGTTACGGGTAAATCTGAGGAAGAGCTAAATTCAG
>CALCSP010000363.1 GCA_937893785.1 uncultured Verrucomicrobiales bacterium | reverse complement strand
TTATGTTTAAGCCGTTCAGCCATGCGATTTTTTCAACGCTAAGTTAGAGGTTAGCTAACCTCTGCATCTGGATTCCAAAGTTTTGGGACCTTGGAATGTGGGAGTTATCAGCCTAGAAAGATGCTGTAATTTCAGTGGGCACTCCGAACGCCTATTAATTGACGGAATTCATCCACTTTTGAATCCAACCCTGAAATCGGGGCGTTTAAGAAAAACATAAGCATTTTACTGCTATTTAACTTAATCAAAAAAAACTTCCAAATTTAAGGACCCCATGAAAATAAAAAACATTCTAAAAGTTGTCACTCTGTCTCTTTTTATCAGCTCTCACTCCGCTTCAGCAAAAGAAAAGGATATCATTGATACAGCAGTTGATGCAGGAAGTTTTAAGACTTTGGCAACTGCATTACAATCAGCAGGCTTAGTGGATACTTTGAAGGGGGCTGGACCATTTACTGTATTTGCACCTACAGACGCAGCTTTTGAAAAGCTTCCTGAAGGCACTGTGCAAAGCCTCCTAAAACCTGAGAATAAAGAACAATTGATCGATATTCTTACCTATCATGTGGTCAGTGGTAAGGTGCCATCAAAAGTAGCGGTGACCTTAGACAAGGCCACTGCTTTGAATAAAAAAACCATTAACCTGAAAGTTAAAGGTAAGTCCTTATACCTTAACAAATCTAAAGTCTCGAAGGCAGATATAAACTGTAGCAATGGGGTCATTCACGTCATTGATACTGTTCTGTTGCCGCCAAAGAGATCCCCCAAGAAAGCCATGAAAACTGGTGCCGGTCGCGAACTTATCGGTCTTGCGATCATGAAAGGTGCACCACTTTACAATCATGGCAATCACCATGCATGTGCAGCCGTATATGAAGTGGCTGCGCATGCATTAATGGCTATGCCTGAGTCGGCATTTTCCAGTAAGGAACGCAAAATGCTCGAGCATGCTATTGCCAGTGCATCAAAATCCAAATGCATGACATCAAACGCTTGGACCTACCGGAATGCTTTTGATCGTATGATGGTTGCCGCCCAGTAACCAGGATTTCAGCTTGGCAGCGGGGGGGCATTGAAATAAACCGAGCAATCGGCACTTTATTTCGATGCCCTCCTTAGTTATTAATTAAGCCGAATGGAACTGTTTACAAAGTGTGAAGAGCTAGCACTGATGCAAAAAATTGCTGATGGTGATCCTTCCGCTTTGCATGAACTTCACAAAAAAACTTCCAGTATTCTTTTCAAAATGGCTCTAAAGATCATTGCCAATGTATCTGAGGCAGAAGAAGTAGTACAAGACGTTTATATGTCCGTTTGGAAAAATGCAGGAAAGTTCGACGGCAAGAAAGCAAAGGTTCTCACGTGGATGACCGTAATCATGAAGAACCGCTGCATTGACAAGATTCGTGCCCGTAAAAGGCGCATACCTGCTGGACTTACAGATGAAAACACAAGTCACCACAATTTACAGGTGGATAAAAAAACAGCTGTGGATGCCATGCAGTTAAAAGAGCAGTCTGAAATGGTTCGTTCAGTTGTGAAAAGTCTGCCTGCAACTCAGCGTGAGGTTGTGGAGTTGGCATTTTTCTCTGACATGACCCATGCGCAGGTTGCTGAATTCTTGGGAATTTCCCTAGGAACGGTGAAATCCAGAATTCGTTATGCCTTTGAAAAAATTCGTAATCTGATGCCTGCTGGTAAAACTAACACATAATTTTGCTGCGTAATATGAGTAGAATTTTGCAAAAAAAAATAATGAGTAAATTCCTCAGTAGTTTCCTGCTGGAATCAACAAATGAGTGTTTTGTGACTCGAGAAATCATAAAAAAATGAAGGCAAAGAAAAACAATAAACTAGAAGCATCCGCACAAGCTAATAATGGTGCGGGTGGTGTTCGTGTGATTGCAGTTGGTCCTCAAATCGTTGAGTTGCTTCAGGATGATTCCGGATTTGGTCAACGTGTCGATATCATTTTTCAATGTGCGGATATCGATGAATGGAGCGAATGCGACGCGGAACAATATAGCGCAGACCTAATTATCGTTCAGTGTGCCACAGTTTTTCCAGATACAATTGAACTCATAAAAAACCGAACTGTTGCTGCGGGAGCTGCTCGTGCGATTGTGGTATATCATTACACGCAGCAGAAAACCGCAGTAATGATGGAGGAACATGTCAATAGGCTAACCCCTTTGCGGTCACCTATTACAGCAGCAGACTTGAAATCGGTTTGTGAAGCAGATCTGGCCATGGCAGAGATTCGAAATATGTCACTCAATGAATTATCAGAAGGTGAAAGTTTTGAGCCAGTGATCGAGCCATTTTTAGAACCCGTCGAAGAGGAAATTGCAAGTCGGCAATTTTCCGATGAGTTGCTTGCTAGAGTTTCCCGAATCTCTACAAGTGTCGAGTGTGAATGTCCTCATCATCTTGCATCGCTTCTCTTGGCATTAAATGCCTTTGAGTCGTATTGCCTCCAATGTGCAAATCGGGATGAGAAGGATGCAATGCTACATGCATTATTACACCGGAAGACTGCCAGTGCTCGCTTAATTATGGAGAATGCATTATCGACCCTTGCAGAGGCGGAAGGTTTTGAGTTGTCCGAATAACACTTATGTAACTGCCTAATGCGCTTGATTGCTCAAGGGGTATCGGCATCCCTTGCGATGCAATAGAGATATTTTTCCCCGCGAAGTAAAAGCTTGTTTCCTGCGATGGCTGCTGACGCACTGAATTGATCCTCCAGTTTATTGACAGCTACTGGTTCGGGCTCTTGTGAATGGGTGATGACCACGGTGATCCCTTCCCTTGAGGTAATATATACATGGTCGCCGGCACCCACGGGAGATGCGTAAATATTTCTTAATGCATCAATTCGAAAAGGCCCGGCTTTGATATTACCCGATTGTGCATGGATGACCGAAAGAATTCCCTGGTAATGGCTGAGATAATACAGGGTGTCACCATACAAAAGAGGCGATGGCACATAGGGTGTGCGCTTGTTGGTTGACCACAGGACATGTTCAGTGTCGGTGATATCACCTTTGGCTCCTTTAAGGCGAATGGCGATCATGGCTCGCTTGTCATAACTGCACCCGAAGTAGGCGATGCCTTCTGCTGCGACCGGTGAAGCTACGACATTGTGTGACATCCCGCCGCATTCCCAGATTACTTCACCGGTATCCAGATGGTATC
>CALCSP010000362.1 GCA_937893785.1 uncultured Verrucomicrobiales bacterium | reverse complement strand
TTTTCGAATTCAAAGTGGTTGTAGCTTTTACCACCGATTTCAAAGAGTTTAGCAGTTCTCGGGTCGTCGACGCCCTTTCCTGCATCGTAAAAAAAGGTGAAAGCGATAATGACGACGGCGGCGACGATGAACATCAGCCATTTTTGTTGGTTACGGATAAGACTTAACATCGTAAAAAAAGTGAAACGGTTTTTTCTGCTATGGGGGGGGGAGGTGATCTTAATCGTCCTATAACGATTCCTCCAATGGATTTTTCTGCAGGATATACAGGTTGAAGTAAATGGGGAGTTTCAGCCCTCAGGTGCCTAGTTTACGGTCCATAGCCGCATCGGCAGCAGTCCCATTTTTCTGGGCTTCAAGGTAGAAATTACGGGCTCTTACAATTTGTGGAGGTGAATCGGTTACATATAGGTAGGCAAGGTTATAGTAGGCATCACCAAAGGTGGGATCGATAGCAATTACTCTCTGGAACTCTTGTCGGGCTCTTTCACGCATGCCTCTTTGAATAAAAATCGCGCCCAGGTAGTGGTGAGCCTTAGCGTTATTCGGTGCCATTTGTAGTCCTTGGTCAATACTCTTGATGGCAAGGTCATTGAGTCCATTACGATAGTAGTAAACGCCAAGGATAAAGTGGGAATAATCATCTTCCGGGTTGTATTTGATGGCGCTACTAAATAACTGCTCAGCTTCACGGCCCTTACCCAGTCGCATTTTTATGATGCCAAGGTTGCGTAGGCTGTATACATTATCAGGAACGATGCTGAGAATCTCGGCATAACCTTCTTCGCACTTGGCATAGTTGCCCTGCGCAAAGTCGGCGGCAACAGCCCGTGCGAATTCCGTGAGGTTATCATTGAGCCCAAGCTTAGTGAGTTGCCCCTCATTGTTACCGTTAAGTTCGGGGTAATTGATTTCCTCTCCGAGACCGCCTTGGTGAATGATCAGACCGCCTCCTTCCAGACCGCCCAGCAGGCTTTCTCTCAGTAACTCCTGTTCACTGGCAGTAAGGACTGTCCCTTTTTCGGCCAGCTTCTCGATTTGCATGATGAGTCCTTGTGATACGGACTCATGACGGTTTAACTCTGCGAGGACTAACTCTTTAGCTTGTTTGCGCCACGATTGAAGCATGAGTTGACGCTTCACGATGGCTCGAAGGGCCTCATTTTCGTTGAGTGCCGCTTCTGCAATTCGGTTGCCAGTCGATGGGTCGGCGAGGACTTGTTTTAGTTTGCCTTCAGTATCCCTGAGCTTCGATGAGAGGCCGGCAATACGTTGCTGATATTCGCGATTTTCCTCTTGAATGTTGGCAAGCCGCTGTTCAACGCCTGCGAGCCTTTCACGAAGTGCCGCTATTTGCTCAGCGTCCCTTTTCTTTTCTCCCGTCAGCTTTTGTATTTCTTTTCTGGCAGTGGTTAGTTCCTCGTTGAGAGACATATTCAGTGCCAGGAGGCGCTGAATGTCCTTGTCCTCAGATGCCTTCAAAAGCTCACTCATGCGGTCTTTTTCCCGCTGTAACTCATCAAATTGAGCCTGTAGTGCAACTTGGCGATCCATGGTGATTTTCTTTTCACCTGTGAGTTGCTTTATTTTTTGGTCAGCTGCACTCAGGGACTCATTTGCAATCGCCAGTTCATTGGTTAGTCGCTTGATGGTGGCCTCGAACTGTTTTGCTTTTTCGGGCTCGTTTTCCAGCGCCTTAAGAGCTTCTCTGGCAGTGTTGAGTTCCTTTGTCAGTATGGCGCGGGCATTCTGTGAAGTTTTCAGATTCTGCTGATTTTTCTCAAAGTCAGCCTGTGTGCTTTGCAACTTTTTGATGAGTTGTTCTCGAATGCCCTCAAGTTGACGAATATGTGCATCTTTTTGATCCAGTAGTGAGCGTGGAACAGTATCGCTACTTACTGCCGGAGTTCCCTGAGCGACATTAGTAGCTCCGGTCTCTGGTATACGTAACTTGCAGCGCTCAATGGCCTCGTTGACTTTCCGGCGACGATAGGTCAAGACTTCAGGACGCCAGTCCCGGTGGTTACGGGCAATAGTATCCAAAATATTTTTCGCATCGCTGTATTTGCGGTGAGCTTCGCTGAATTTTCCCTGCAGCTCGAGTTTTTCAGCATCCTCGACCTGAAGATATGCTTCAAGATAGACAGTTCCTGCGTCCTGGCCCGGAGAGGGCAGGGTCAGGGAGGTAATGATAAGGGCGATCCAAAGACAGATTGTTACTGCCGTTATTTGAGGTATGGGCATGCGGTTGAAGTGCATTTAATGCGGGGAGGGTTATTATAACCAACAGATTGGCAGCGGAAAATGAAAATTGCATAAATATCACTGAGATACGTTACCGGTTATCCATGGTGCGCCTGGATCCTTTTTTTGACCAATTATCCTTGGATTAGTGTTGCTGGTTGGGTTGGGATTGCTAGGGTTTTGAATGGTTTTAGCGTATTCGAATCGTGCCTAATTCATTGGACAACCAGGTACTTGTTCTGAATCGGCTCTGGCAGCCAGTTAATATCTGCTCAGCCAGGCGTGCCTTGGGCTTATTGTGCCTCGACCATGCTCATGTGGTGGGGACTTTTGAAGATAACCTTTTCTCAACCCATGATCTCCAATCGTGGATGCGCCTTGAGGATGGCCCCGAAGGCTGGCCTGTTGTGAGAACGGTTTCCAGTAAATTCTGGCTACCATCCATTATTGTTTTAACGGCTTTTGATCGTTTGCCCAGAAAGGAGGTCAAGTTTTCCCGTGAGAATGTCCTGCACCGTGATGGCCATGTGTGCCAATACTGCGGTGAGCGTTTCGAGAGTAGAGACCTGAATCTTGACCATGTGGTTCCCAAGGACAAGGGAGGTATGACAACCTGGGAAAATATTGTTTGTTCCTGTATCAGGTGCAATTCCAAGAAAGGAAATAAGTTGCCTTCCGAGGCAAAAATGGCACTGCTGCGAAAACCTGTTGCTCCGCGTTGGCGCCCCCTTGTCGATTTCAATGGTGAGGTTTGCAAAGAGCATCATGAAAGCTGGCGTTTGTTCTTAGAACCAAACTCTGCCTCAGTGACGCTCAGTGGTTGACCCGATTTGTTCTTGAAGAGAGATCCATAAAAATAAAAGGCCGCCCTTGATACGGGGCGACCTTTTAGAATATTTGAGCTTCTTCTAGGAAGCTGGCAAGGGGTAAAGTCGGGATCAGGTCGCGAACTGCTTGAGGTGCAATACGCGATAGTTGTAGAACTTCTCAAGGGAATCTTTTCTGAAGTTCCTGTCACTGAAGTAATCCGGGATATTTCGGTCACTTGGATCAATGAAGCGCTCAATGATGGCTGAACCACGCCATTGGCCGGTTACGTTATCCTTTTCAGGGTCGAATTCCTCAGGGTTGCTACTACGC
>CALCSP010000361.1 GCA_937893785.1 uncultured Verrucomicrobiales bacterium | reverse complement strand
GACGCTTTACCTTCCACTTTTCTCTGCCGGTAGACTTATCGAATGCAAGAAGGGCAGATTCTTCCTCATGGTCCCAGTTGACCACGACGGTGTTGCCGTTAAGGGCAGGAGAGGTCCCTTCCCCATGGGCGTGCTTGGTAGACATTCTGCCAAGCATTTTTTTCCAGATAACCTTGCCACTTTTGACATCAAGGCAGTAGAGGCCATGGGAGCCGAAGTGAACAATCAGGTGTTTTCCGTCTGTGACCGGCGAGGCAGAGGCAAGGCTACCGCTGACATGTCCCCCCTCATGTGGAAATGCCTCATGGCATGAAGTTTGCCAGAGTTGCTTGCCTGTAGACAGTTCGATACAGATAGCTACAAAACGGTGCTTTTGCGCTACCGGAAGATTGTCATGTGATCCGGGGGCGTTGTCATAGACTGGGGGAGAGGTTTTCTGACCAAATGGGATTGCAGTTGTCAGGAATAGACGGTTCCCCCAGATAATCGGTGTGGAATGTCCTAAGCCTGAGATTGGTATTTTCCAGGCAATATTCTTTTCTTCAGACCATTCCAACGGTGGCCTACAGGTGTCGGGGGCGGTGCCGTTACCCGACACCCCACGCCATGATGGCCAATTGGAATCGGCGGATGCTGGCAATAGTAGGCCAAGAACTATGACCCAGGCTATACATGCAGGAGTGATAGTAGGATGCTTGCACATTATGCAATGTTCGTGATGTATGCCCGGAAATGGTTAGTCCGTTGAAAGTTCAATCTCGTAACGGGGAAGTGAGGTATCAACCTCGCGTGCATATGCGTCAATCCCGCCACGAAGTGCCCGTGTTGTTTTCATTCCGTGGCCAATAAAGAAGGCGGCGACATCAAGTGATCGGTCGCCAACATGATCGATAATTATCACGAGCAGGTCGCTTGGCCATGACGCAAAAGCTTCCTGTTGGAGTTCTGGTGTCAAGAGTTCCGATTGCGTGATCTTGACTGCTTCAAATTCCTCGCGCGAGCGAATATCAAGCAACCTTGGAGCAATACCTTCCTCAAGTTTTTGCTGCAGTTCTCTGGGGCTAATCTGGATATCGAGATCATGGGCGGCACTTTGCTCGAGATGAGCGATTACTTCATCAACTGGAAGGTTGTCATTGCGCTGGCAAACCTCTGCCAGTGTCTCATCCTCTGAAAAACCGCAACTCTGGCACCCCCCGATATGATATTTCATGAAAAGAGCTCTCCTGGCCCCTGGCATTAATGCCTGAAGCTTGGCCATCGTTGTTGATCCGGATATTGTTGGATTGGTATTCATCAAAATCAGTTGGGAACTACTAAAAACTCGCATATGATTGCCTGCAAATCTTTGCAATTTACAGGTGAAAGAGGAAAAAGACTATGAGCCTAAGATATATCTGCTGCCAAATTTAATGACAGCAGGTAACCTAGTGTGTGGGTTCTTAGCAATTATCAGTATCAGTAACGCCATTTCCGAGGGGGGGATTGACAAACTCGAGCAATCCAGAGAATTATTTGAGCGTGCAATCTGGTTTATTCTAGCGGGGTGCCTCTTTGATAGTCTCGATGGAAGACTAGCAAGGCTTGGTGGACGTGAAAGCCCATTTGGCAAGGAGTTTGATTCCATAGCCGATATCGTTTCCTTCGGTGTGGCTCCAGCACTGCTTGTTCAGAGTGTCATCATGAATGAGTTTTCTGGTAGCTTCCCGATTATTGTGGCTTCCATTTTTCTAGTCTGCGGCGGTATGCGCCTTGCGAGGTTTAATTGTATTGCGACATATGGGACTGAGAGTAGTGGTTATTTCAAGGGGTTTCCTATCCCAGCAGCCGCAGGCCTTATTAGCTCATTAACCTTATTTGTTCTTTGGATCGCGGACAAGGAGGCTGATCTGAGCAGGATGCGTATCGGGTTTCTGATACTTATGCTTTTTCTCTCATTCTTGATGATTAGTTCGGTTCGCTATCCAAGCTTCAAGAATCTTAACTGGAAAACCCACAGGCCATTGCAGTGGGTGGTTGGAGTGGTTGTTCTGCTATTGCTTACCATCTGGTATTATCAATGGATGCCAGCATTGTTGCTTGTCGTGTATGCTGTTTATGGGCTGGTGAGACCATTTATCGG
>CALCSP010000360.1 GCA_937893785.1 uncultured Verrucomicrobiales bacterium | reverse complement strand
GAGCATCTGAAGCAGCCTCGACTTGATCTCGAAGCGTTTTTGACCATGCATCGTCTGGTTAAAGAAAAATTCAATTTCTCTTTCCGGATCGGGTTCATTTTCTCCTGATTCCCGTGCCCGGAAGTGTTCTCCGAGATTATCGGCAACCAGGTGCAACATGTAGTCGAAGTAACCACGGTGGCGGTCCTCAATGTTGATGCTTCCGGTAATCAGTTGGTGGTCATCAAAGAGGTAGTATTTGGTATGTGTGTGGGCATTTTCTGCCCAGGTTAGGTGAACATTCGGGTGAGCGATGAGTTCATGGCCGGCACCGTTTTGGAAATCGTCTTCCACAAATGTGTCCGGGAATGTTGGGCGTATCAATTGCCACCAAAGTTTTCTTCTCTTGCTAGGTTTTCGAGGCAGGTAACTTTTGCGGTTCATCTCGATGCGCTCATACATCATTGCCGAAAGGTCCTTGATAATCGTGACCTCAACACCGCGCCGGGCGGCCTTCAGAAGGGCCTCTCCGATCTGGTTGCCGATCGCATCTGAGCGCCACACATACATGTGAATAGCGATTCTGCTGCGGGCGGCACCTATTTGTTCCAGGACAGCGTTAAAAGTTTCTTCTGCGCCGTCTTTCTCGGATGGCGAATGCAGCAATTTTGCGGAGATCACGAAAAAGATGGGTTTTACCTATATATAATATTCCTTTTTACAGGGTAGTTTTTTATCCTCAATACCTTGCGAGTATACTGCAAGAATATTTATGAGAGGTAATTACCATTGTTCATCGTTGATGAGGAAGAACGTGACTTGATTGTTGGCTTAAGATATATGCAATGGCATGACCATCTTTTCTGTCTGGGCGGCAATTGTGAGCGTTTTTCTCTTGGCAGGTAATGCCTTGGCTAAGGAGCACAGGCTTCAATACAAGAAGCAGCATCGTTGGGTGATGGCTCAGCTCGCCAGAGGAGAGTTTAGCAATGCGCTCAAGGTTTTAGTAAACCTTGAACGTCAGTTTCCTGATGATTCCGAGACACAGTATTGCTTGGCGCTTGCCCACAGTGGAAGAGGGGATGGTGAGAGAGCCCTTGAATATGCCCGCAAGGCAGTTGCCTTAGGACTCCCTGTTGAGCGATTGGTTGCCGGTCCACGTAGTCTGAATAAATCTTTGCTTCGCTCGCAAGGGTTCGGTGAGCTTGCAGGGCAGGGGGGGGCACGACTGATACATGGTCCTATGCTGGGTGAACTTGGAACGAGCTCGGTAAAGATCTGGGTTCGCACCGGGAGGGAATGTGAATTGAAGGCAGTGATAGAGGGGGTCAGTGCAGATGCCGTAAATGTGAGCGCAGCCAATGACTATACCGCTGTGATTGAGTTGACAAGACTTGAGCCGGATACCTTCTACCATTACCAGCTCTTTCAGGATGAGCAGCCGGTTGATGTCGGCCATGAGACCAGTTTCCGGACGATGCCCCTTGATGGTGGTCAAAAAATCAAGATTGTTTTTGGTGGTGGAGCCCGCTTTACCCCGAAGTTTGAGCACATGTGGAACACGATTGCCTCTCACAAGCCAGATGCATTGTTCATGCTTGGAGATAATGTCTATATTGACCGGCCTGATATTCGTGAGGTCGGACAGTATTGCTATTACCGTAGACAGTCCCGACCTGAATGGCGCAGGTTGACAGCCACTGTTCCAGTGTATGCCATTTGGGATGATCATGATTTTGCAACCAATGATTCCCACGGAGGAGCGGCTGTGGATATTCCGCCCTGGAAGCCCCGAGTATGGGGCACGTTTACCAGGCAATGGCCAAACCCCGAATACGGAGGAGAGGATAAACAGCCGGGATGCTACTTTAACTATGGGTTTGGCCGCAGAGTCGAATTTTTCTTTCTT
>CALCSP010000359.1 GCA_937893785.1 uncultured Verrucomicrobiales bacterium | reverse complement strand
TGGTTGATGAAACTGGCAAACAGGGAGAAGTCAGACTCAGCATGGACCAGCTCCAAACCTTTCTGGCTCTGCGTCAGGAACCGCAGGGTTTGGTGGACAGGTTGCGACTTAAGCTTGGTGCCACTCCTGCTGAGCTTGATGACATGGTCATTGAGATGTTAGATACAGCAAAGCGCTTTGGTGTAAGAATGCATGAGGGTTGGGAGGCACTTATTGCCGCGGAAATAATCGAGGATTCGCCGGCTGCCTCGGGGGTGACTCTCGGAGTTTATGAGGAGGAGAGTATGGATATCACGATGAGATTGCGCAGTGTGCGTCGCAGTATCCTTGGCCATGGATATACTGAGGATAATATTTGTCAGATGCTCAGCGTGGATTCCCTCCAGGGAATTGAGCCCACCCGGTTGCATTACTACGATAAACATCTTCTTCCAGAGGCGCCACTTGCTGATCTGGTTAGGCTTTTTCAGTTACGTGCTCCGGTCGCACGCAATCGTGTTGAACAGATTTTTAGCCATGAAGACATTCAGCTGCTTGAGACCATGGGAATCCTGGTCGAGCGAGAGGACCTACTTTGGGGCGGAGTTGATCTGTTTTGTTCAGGCGGATTACTTTTTGTGACCGATCACCGTTACATGATAAGGGAGGAGGACCGGTTGGATGAAGACCCGGTCATGTATATCGGAATGGATAGTCACGGGCTTGTACAAACTGCACCAAGGAAATCCTGTGATCGTGTGCTTGATTTATGTTGTGGCTCGGGGATTCAGGGATTGGTGGCCAGCCGTTATGCTAGGAATATCGTGGCGGTTGACCTTAATCCTAGGGCAGTTCGCTTTGCCCGCTTCAATGCCCAGATGAACGGCATCGTTAATTATGAGGTGCGGCTTGGCAGCCTGTATGAGGCGGTTAGAAATGAGGAGTTTGACTGCATCCTTGCCAATCCACCCTTTGTGCCGAGTCCAGAGGAATCACTCAAGTTCCGTGACGGAGGGGCAAGTGGAGAAAATATTCTTATGGCTATTGTCCAGGGAGCATGGAAGCATCTCAGCCCTGAGGGACGCCTGTGCATTGTGACCGACCTGGTAGATGTGCCGACCTATGAGGAGAAGCTCCAATCCTGG
>CALCSP010000358.1 GCA_937893785.1 uncultured Verrucomicrobiales bacterium | reverse complement strand
ATAGTGTGCTCGCTCGAGAATGGCATGAAAAGTGTCGGGTTGGGGTTGGTAAATTCTGATAAACTTGCCGAGTAGATTGTCATGAAACTGGATAAATGATGTCCAGTCCACAAGGCAGCCATGAATGGTTTCCTCAACGGATACAGGGAATCCGGAAGGATGTTGAGGGGTGGTTAATTGAAAAATATGAAATTGTCTGTGACTTTGCGGGACTTGCCCGCTTAGCTCATGCGCGATATCGATGACATTGAGCTTGAGCGGATATTTGCTGTAATAGATCTCCATCTTTGGTGTCACGAAGTCCGGGGTCTGAACGTGTTTAATTCTTTCCGTAACGGTGTTGGCTGCAAGGAATGCATCAAGTACTGAACGGGCAGCATCGACTCCGATTTCAGGAGCGGGGAGATGGGCGCGAGGATCAGCTGTTTTTGGCGATGGTGGTGTCACCGGTTTCGTGGCGACAGCCCCCTTTGGTGGGGCGGGTGGGGGAATAGTAGCTCGGACTGATGCACCGAGATTTTGTGGCGGTGTATAGCCTGACTTTTTGGGGGTATTAGGAAGAGTGCTCCGATCTAAATCTTGGCCGGATTTCCATTCCAAGAAGGGCAATTGAGAAAGCTTCAATGCTGAGCCATTGAACTCATTAATGAGGAGCATGGCGACAACACCACTACCTGCAGAGAGTAATATGACCAGGATTAGTGAGAGGGGGCGTAGCTTGATGCAGCGCTGTGTTTTTTTCTTGGTGGAGGGTTGGTTTGCCTGCAGTTGCGATTTAGCGGTCTGGGCGGGTAGCGCACGTGAAGGCAGGCTGATGTCACCAGTAACAGGGGCTTGATCCCGGGAACCTGTCAAGGGCTGGCCACTCGGATCAATATTTCTTCGGGGGGGATGAATTTGGGATTGGGCTATTGTGTGCTGCGGCAGGTCAGTGCGACGGAAACTGCCTTCAAGCAAGAGCTCATCTTCAGGCTCACTGCTGAGCAGATAGTCATCTTGCATGGATGGATTCTCATGCGTTTCCCCGGGTATTGGAACTGGTAGCGAAGCGGATTGACGCATGGACGGAACGTCTCCGTGGGATGAAGGTGGTGCGCTGATCTCAATCCGACATTTTGGACAGGGGCCACTGACACCTGCCATAGATAGCGGAACCCTCAGGCTGATATTGCATGCGGGGCAGTTGAATGTGAGCGTTTCTGCGGCTTGGGAATCCATGCTGCAACAGGTAAAAGTGTCAGACTCTACCGTTATTTAAAGGCTATTGATATTTAAGTTACTGTCAAACAATGATCGGCCAGTATTGCCATGCTTCCAAGGAGGTATTATGACCGATAAAGTGCTCGGTTATGGGGTATCCAAGGGCGTCTTTTCTTTAATCCCATAGATAAGCTGGCGGTTAGTCTACGCTCAATAATCAGGATCCAAGGCCCC
Organism: uncultured Verrucomicrobiales bacterium; assembly: GCA_937893785.1. Lineage (GTDB taxonomy): Bacteria > Verrucomicrobiota > Verrucomicrobiia > Verrucomicrobiales > DEV007 > CACIUL01. The sequence continues at coordinate 3,855 of CALCSP010000358.1, read as the reverse complement.
ATTCTAGAAGTTTTTGTGAGTCGTCCCAGATTTTGGCACTCGAGCTGCCAAGGATAACCACAATAACTTCGCGGTTTCCCTTCCTTGCAGAACTTGCTAGGCATTTGCCGCTTGCCCTTGTGTAGCCTGTCTTCAGGCCATTGCAATAGGGGTAACGTTGCAAGACCTTGTTGGTATTGGTGAAGGTTGTTTGCTTGCCGTCGGCAAAGCGGAAGGGAAGCTTGCGGATTGAGGTCATGGAGCGAATGGTGTTGTGACGATAGGCTGCAATGGCTAGGATTGCCGCATCCCGGGCGGTTGAATACTGACCGCTACGAGTCAATCCATGGGGGTTTTTAAAATGGGAGTTTTTCATGCCGAGGCTTCTTGCCTTTGCGTTCATCGCCCGGGCGAAATTTTCCTCGCTGCCCGAGTGATTCCTGGCCAAACAGTGGGCAACATCATTGCCACTGCGTACCAGCAACACGGCTAGGAGGTCAGATTTTTTATAGATCTGACCAGCACGGATATTGATTTTTGTCGGTTCCACTCGGGTATCACTTACTGCGACTTTCACTTTTGAGTGGAGGTCACCTTGGTCCAGCGCGACAAGAGCGGTTAACAATTTCTGGATACTTGCAATCGGGCGCCGTGTATCCGGGTTCTTGGCGTAAAGAATATCGCCATTGCGAGGGTCCAGAACGATGACTGATTTTCCTGAAACAGCAGGTGGCGGGGACGCCGGACGGTAAGGGGGCGCAGGTTTTTGCGTGATGCGGTTGGCTGTGTTGACAAGTTGCTGCCCGGGGCGCTTGGTTTCAGCGCACAGCAGACTAGGCGCTGCAACCAGACAAGCTGTTATGATTGTCCAAAACAGGGCAATTGCGGAGGCAGGCTTTGAGCAGATATTTTTTTTCAGGGTGTTTTCCGGATGGGTTAAGTGTTTCACTTATTGTTTTTTGCGGATTGGATTCTTGTGTGTAGCTTTGAGCTTGGAGTTGCCCCGAGGTCAATGGCTCGCTGATAGTGTCGGCGGGCGAGTTCAACAGCAGGCGGTTTTTTTTCCATGTAACGAATGGCAAGGTTGTAATGTGCGTCGGCAAATCCGGGGTCGGCGCTAACCGCTTCCTGCAGTTGTCTCTCAGCTGCTTGGGTCCACCCTTTCTCCAGTGTGGCCATGGCAAGATAATTGTGAGCACGGGCATTTTTAGGTTCTGCGGCAACGACTCTGCTTAGGGCAGAGATAGCCAGATAGCTGTCGCCGGATCGCAGGTATGTAATACCGAGAATAGTGCGCGCCTGATGCAGTGTGGGATTTGCTTGCAGCGCTTTTTCGAGGTGAGTGCGGGCGAGCGTGTATTGTTTGAGTTCAAGAAAGGTTGCCCCGAGGTTTGTTAGGGTGGGGGCATTGTTCGGATCGGACTTGAGGATTTCCAGAAAAGCATCGCGTGCCTCAAGCAAGTTGCCTTTCAGAAATGCTTTGGCGGCGCGTTTACCAATTGCCGTTGTCAGTGGTGGAAGAGCTCCGACTTCTGAAGCAGGCGCTGAACCGATACGAATGGGTATGGGTTTCTCATTGCCGCTTTTACCTTGAGCGCGGCAATGATTTTGCCCAGTTAAAAGGGTTGTCAGCGCAATGGAAGCGCACCAGATAGTTAACTTACCCATACTATTAGGAAACCCTATATTCAAAAAAGACTTGCACAATAGTCATTTTGAATAACTGTTCTTTAGAACACTGTTCTTATGCTTACAAATCGTCAACAGCAATTACTAGATTATCTGCGTGATTATCATTCCGAGACCGGACTGATGCCTTCAACTCGTGAGATACAAAACCACTTTGGATTTGCCAGCCAAACAGCTGCGGTCAGTCACCTCAGAGCCCTTGAGAAAAAGGGAGTGATTCAGCGCGTTGCGGGGAAGGCGCGCGCACTCGTTTTTCCTGAGGAACTTGAGCGAGAGGAGATTGTAGATATTCCCATTTATGGTCACATTGCTGCTGGAATGGCTGCGGATGCGGAGCAAGAGCAGGAAGGCTGCCTTTCCATTGATATCAGTTCACTGGGCATTCCTCGAAATGCAAAAACCTTTGCCCTGAGGGTCCGAGGAGATTCCATGATTGATGCACACATTGTTTCCGGAGATTGCGTGGTTTTAGAATTCAGGGAGCCGCGGAATGGGGATATTGTGGCGGCTCTTATTGATGGCGAGACCACCTTGAAGCGGTTTGTGATACAGGATGGGCAACCTTACCTACAGGCTGAGAATGAGATGTATCCCGACTTAACACCTGCCCGTGAATTGATTATTCAAGGTGTGATGGTTGCGTTGCTTCGGCGCGGAGAAGGTAAGGTTGCCTAATCGAGGAGTGGAGGCATTGCCTCAATTAACGAGCGTGAAAAGATGACTTAAGTGCGATGCGCGGGAATCAAGATTTTCTGTTTGTGGATTTGGGTTTCTGCTGAAAATGATTTTTTGGAAAGGGGGCTTACTCATTAAATTGAAGTGGGACATTCACATTTTTATAGGAGCTTTCCGCGCCTTGGTGCCCTTTGTGCCAGTCAGAAGCCACCCTGCGATGAGACCACCCACCAAACCAAATGCATGACCGTGCCAGGATACGCCGGCTTGATCACGGAGAAGGGTGAGGAGAATTCCTCCGTATAGGAAGCCGGCAATCAGCGCGATCAATCCTGATCGTAGGTCACGGCTTAAGAAAGCTCGCATCAGTAGAAATCCGAGGTAAGAAAAGATAAGGCTGCTTGAGCCAAGGTGTATTTTTCCGGGGGCAGCCAAAAACCAGATAGCAATCCCTGAGACTAGGATGGCGGTCACACTGATGAAAATAAACTGCTTGCGGCCACTAAGGAGAGTTAGGCCGCCAAGTGCGAGGAACGGGAGAGTGTTGCCGATCAGGTGGTCACGGCTGGCGTGCAGAAATGGAGCAAAAAGAATAGCAAGAAGGCTCTCTTTTTTTCCAGGACGGATGCCGTAATCTCTGGCGTTCCAGTTATCCATCAACGAGTCAATGCCCCAGATGCCCCAGAAAATAAGGACAATGAAAAAAAGCAGGATTGCGTTGTCGAAGAAAGCGTGACGTTTACGTTTGGTCATTGCCGACACCATGCTATGAAAGGGAGCGATCGGAAACCAGAAAAATGACTGTCACCAGATTTGCGCCCAGTCCCACCGGAAGGCTGCACTTGGGGCATGCCTACAGTGCGCTTTTTGCTGAGGCAGTGGCCAAGGAGCATGGTGGGGATTTTCTCCTTCGGATCGAGGATATCGATGTGACCCGTTGCAGGCCGGAGTTTGTTCAAGGCATTATAGATGATCTTTCTTGGCTTGGTATTCAATGGTCGGGTGAAGTAATGTTTCAATCAGAAAGATCAGAGGCTTACTCGACTGCTCTTGATCAGCTGAATGATCAGGGTTTGCTCTATCCCTGCTTTTGTACGCGGAAAGATATTATGCGTGAGATTTCCGCTGCTGGAGATGCGCCACACGGTTCAGTAAACACTCGTTACCCTGGTACATGCAAAAGACTCTCCGAAGAATTACGGATGGAAAGACTGGCTAATGGTGATTCGCATGCGATGAGGCTGGATAGCCGCAAAGCGCTTGAGAGAGTAGGGGATTTGTATTGGAATGATCTTGAAATTGGAACTCGTTCTGTGTGCATGGAGAATCTTGGAGATGTTGTGCTTGCGCGTAAGGATATCGCAAACAGTTATCACCTTGCAGTGTGCGTGGATGATGCTGCTCAGGGTGTGACATTGGTAACGCGAGGTGTGGACCTGCTTGAGTCTACCAATGTGCATCGTTTACTTCAGCAGTTGCTCGGATTTTCAGTGCCTAAATGGCATCACCATT
>CALCSP010000357.1 GCA_937893785.1 uncultured Verrucomicrobiales bacterium | reverse complement strand
CGCACATCCTGCTATCAGGCCCCCCGGGTCTGGGGAAAACCACACTTGCTCACATTATTGCCTCAGCAACAGGTAATCTTTTACACTGCACAAGCGGCCCTCAAATTGAAAAAGCCGGAGACCTAGCTGGCATCCTGACCAACTTGAAACGCGGAGATGTCCTGTTCATTGATGAGATACATCGCCTTCACCCTGCAATCGAGGAATATCTTTACCCGGCAATGGAAGATTACCGGCTCGACATCATTATTGACCAAGGACCCAATGCCCGGACAATCGAGTTGTCACTGCCTCGCTTTACACTGGTTGGTGCGACAACCCGTGCGGGTATGCTTACCGCTCCGCTGCGTTCACGTTTCACGATGACTAATCGCCTTGACTACTATGGCGCAGAGGACCTCACACACATTGTCACCCGATCTGCAAAACTTCTACAAACGGAAATTGAGTCGGATGGAGCCCACGAAATCGCATCGCGCGCACGTGGCACTCCACGAGTTGCCAATTCATTGCTTAGGTGGGTCCGTGATTATGCCCAGGTAAAGGCCGATGGCGTCATTAATGCAGAGATTGCTGATCAGGCACTGGCAATGATTGACATCGACGATGACGGTCTGGATGAAATGGACAAGCGTATTCTGGAATCGATCATCTACAAGTTCGACGGTGGTCCAGTAGGCCTGAGCTCACTGGCTGTGGCTGTAGGTGAAGATGCATCAACCATTGAGGAGGTCTATGAACCCTACCTAATTATGCAAGGCATGCTGGCTAGGACTCCCCGGGGAAGAGTCACAATGAAAAAAGCCTACCTGAAAATAGGCGCCCCCCCAAAACAACAAGCAGGCAGCAACGAAATGGAGCTGGACTTGGAGCATCCTGAAAATTGATTTTCGACAGATGATCCTGTCATTCAAGCGCTCAGCAAAAGCGCTGATCCGCTATTCCTGAAGGCTGATGCTCCGGCCTGACTCTAGAGATTCCTCAATAGCCTCTATAATGCGCTGACAGTCAATGGCATCATCCAGTCCGGAAAGTGGGCTTTGCCCAGCAATCAAGCACCTCTCAATAAAAAAACGTGCCGTGTTTCCAATGGAGTAATGATAAGCAGAGTATGTGTGGGAATGCACCGCCGCCTTCGCATTCTGCACCCAGTCTGCATGACTAAAGCGTGTTGCCCCCTCGGTGCCGACTACCTTAATCGCAAAAGTCCAATTATCCGCCGTGTGGTCATCCGCCGCAAAACTGGCCTGAAGGTGAGCAAGAGCACCTCCTTCCAGCTCCAGCAGAGCCATTGCCAGATTCTCCTTTTCCACGCTACCGTTATTAATCGTTGAAGCCATTGCCATTACCCGCCTTGGCACCCCCCCAAGATGTAAGGTGATGTAGGAATGATGGGTTAAGATCTGGCGGATAACCCCTGGATAACGAGCAGCAACGTGCTCAGGGTGATGAATATTATACATCACATAAATGGCGACTAGGTCACCTAGTCTGCCTGAATCCAAGAGTTCACGTGTACGCGTTACGCTATCCTCATAAAGGTAATTATGCACTGGCATGCAAATCTTACCCGATGCGGAAGCCACCTTCATCATATTCTTTATCTGAGAAATACTAAAAGCGGCCGGCTTCTCGACAAGAACATGTTTGCCAGCCTCAAGGGAAAGCACTGATCCATCGTGGTGGTCGTCAAGTGGAGTGAGAACAAAAACAGCATCAATCTCCGGGTCAGCCAGCATATCTTCACAGGAATTGTAACTGCGACAACCGTATTGCTTCGCCTTGTCGGCAGCCTTGGCGCGGTCAATGTCAAAAATGCCTGTGAGTTCAGCCTGCGGACAAGCCCGCAAACCGACCGCATGTAGGTCAGCAATATCTCCTGCACCCAGAAAACCGACCTTGATAACCTGACTCACAGTGTTGCTGTAGGCTCAACCCCCGAATGGAACGAAAAATAGTCGGGGTTCAACTCTGCGAGTGGCTCCTTCAACTTTGCTAGTTCCGCCTCCGGCCCATGTACCTCGACCCTAAGCAGCTCGGACATGCCCAGGGCTTCACCTATGAGCCCCTCAACATTGGCAATGTGAGCCAGCAAGCCCTCTGCACCCTCGTAAGCCTCGCGGCAATGCACAATATCTCCACAGATCGTAAAGTCATACCAGTGACACTGATCCTCAGTAGCAGTTGCACTAATGAATCGGGGTAACAATCCCTTAAAATCATCCAGTTTACCTTCTTGAACCTTAAAATAGGGGTGAATGCTTACAACATTGCTCATAGACAACGTTTTGACCGATACCCGGGCAAGGGTCAAGTACAGGAATGCCTGTCATAGCCTGAAAACCATACTTTCAGTCTTACCGGGGCACATTTAAACAAAATGAGCATCTCCAGCCTACGGAGTCCCTTGCCCATAGCAGTATCCGTGTCATTCTTAATACCGATGAAACAACTTTTGACCTTTTGTTTACTTTGCATCGCCGCACCGATCGGCGCTGCGGTTGAGAAGCCGAATATTATTTTCATTCTCGCCGATGATTTGGGATATGCTGAGCTCGGTTGCTATGGGCAGAAATGGATCAAAACTCCGCATATCGACAAGATCGCCGAGGAAGGCATCAAGTTTACCCAACACTATTCTGGGCAAGCAGTCTGTGCGCCTTGCCGCTGTGTCCTCATGACGGGCAAACATCCCGGGCACGCCTACATCCGTAATAATGGGGACCCAAAGGATGCCACATCCAAGATCCACCCTTTCCCTGGACAGAACCCGATTCCCGACAGTGAAATCACAATCGCTGAATTACTCAAAACCCGAGGGTATGCAACAGCTGCAATTGGCAAATGGGGACTCGGTCATGTAGGCACTAGTGGCGACCCTAACCAACAGGGTTTCGATCTTTTCTTCGGATACAACTGCCAGCGTCACGCCCATAATCACTTCCCAAAATTTCTCTGGAGAAACAACAAAAAAGTCCCACAACCCGGAAATGAAAGAAAACTGGATGGAGCAATTCACTCACAGGATGCCTTTACCGCCGAGGCACTTTCCTTTATCCGAGCTAATCAAAAAAAACCTTTCTTTCTTTACCTGCCTCTTGCAATTCCGCATCTCTCGATTCAAACCACCGAGAAGTGGTTGAAGCCATATAAGGACATTATTCCCGAAGAGGATCATGTGCATAAAGGATACCTAAAGCATCCATTCCCTCGCGCCGGTTACGCAGCAATGGTGACCATGATGGACGACGCCGTCGGTCAAGTCAGTGCACTGGTCAAAGAACTTGGCCTAGATGATAATACTCTGATTATTTTTACGTCCGATAACGGTCCAACCTTTAACCGTCTTGGCGGGTCTGATTCAGACTTCTTTGAAAGTGCCGGAGGGTTCAAGGGATTGAAGGGTAGCCTATATGAAGGAGGCATACGGGTGCCCATGGTGGCACGATGGCCAGGCAAGATAAAGCCTTCGACAACAAGTGATCATATCAGTGCCTTTTGGGACTGGTTACCAACTCTCTGTGAGGTTGCCGGAGCAAAGCAAACTACCGACACTGACGGTATTTCCCTGCTGCCCTCAATGACCGGGCAATCCCAGAAAAAACACAGATTTCTGTATTGGGAATTTCCCTCTTACGGCGGCCAACAGGCTGTGCGAATGGGAGACTGGAAAGGTATCAGGCAATCAATGGCCAAGGCCCGGACAAGCGCCGACATTAAAACGGAATTATACAACCTGAAATCAGACCCTGGTGAGCAAAAGAATGTGGCCGCAAAAAATCCAGCCATTATGGCTCAAATTGAAGCCATCATGGTAAGCGAACACACACCAAGCAGTTTGTTCCCTCTTCTTCCAGAAGAGCGGCGCAAGAAGCGCCCCAAAAAATAAAGCATCCTCATTACTTGCCGCTGCAGAATGGCCGATGCCTGTAACAAATGGCAGGAATTCCATAAAACTATGCCGCTGCAAAACATGGGACGCACATGGGTCGAGATCGACTCCGCCGCACTGATTGCAAACGTCTCTGTTGCTCGTAATGCAGCAGATCAAGCAGCTGTAATGGCTGTTGTTAAGGCGGATGCCTATGGGCACGGAATCAAGGAGGTCACAAGCCAACTCCATCGGCACGTTGAAGCATTTGGCGTAGCCACATTGACTGAAGCGCTAACCGTTCGCCAAGCAGTAGGCAAAAAACAGATGATCATGATTCTAGGTGCTCTGCTAGCCGAGGAACATGAAGCTGCTCTGCTTTCTGGATTACACGTTACGGTATCCAGCATCAGCGAGGCACGCCAATACAGCGAGCTTGCAACTGCCCTTGATTGTTCCTGCCAGATCCATCTGGTAGTAGACACCGGAATGGGCAGACTTGGCTTGCTTGAAAAGGAATTTTCAGAGGCTGCCACTCAAATAGCCACCATGCCAAACCTGACCATCTCAGGATTCGCCACGCACTTCCCCTCAGCAGACGAGGATCAGGAACTGACAAAGTTTCAGATCGATCAGTTTCGCACACTTAGTAAACGAACAGAACTCTCCCCCCAATGGATTCATCTTGCCAACAGTGCAGGAATACTTGGATTTGGTAAGGCCGGTGGAAACATGGTCAGACCTGGATTAATGCTCTACGGCATTCCACCAGTTACAGATAGCCCACATGCTAGGCAACTCCATCCAACACTCGAATGGAAAGCCAGAATTACCCAGGTGCGTAACCTGCCTGAGGGATCCGGAATTAGTTACGGCCAGACTTTCATTACCCCGCAGAAAATGAAAGTCGCGACCATTGCTGCTGGCTATGGGGACGGGTATCCCCGTAACCTTTCAGGTACAGGGACAGAGGTCATCATAGGAAACCGTCGTTGCCCACTACTTGGTAGAGTCACCATGGACATGTTAATGGCAGATGTTAGTGATCTTGAGGTTACCCCTGCTCCAGGGGACAACGTAACACTAATTGGCGGCCAAAATAACCCGATTACCGTAGCGGAATTAGCGGATAAATCCAACCTCATACCATGGGAAATCTTGACCGGTATCTCACCGCGCGTATCACGCGTCATGGTAAATAATGAAGCATAAAATATTCGCCATTTAAAGCCCCGTTACCAAACCCGCCAAAATGGTTCACCTTACGATCGCAATCCTCTTCTTCTTCGCAGTGGTGTCATGCGGCCATAAGAGCAACATAATAGAAGGGCAAACCGAAAACCCTCGACGTTCTTACGAGCAATTAGATATCTCGGATGAAGCTGAGATACTCAGAGCTTCCCGTAAAATTGCCGCCGCATTTGTAGACGGCAACTGGGACGTCGTTCTTGGGAGCATGGATCGACGTTATTACGAGAAGTTAGGCCTCTCGAAAGAAAACATGGATGCAGAGCTTGCAAACATTAAAAAGGATTTTGAAGAATCTGGTGTCAAGTTTCTCAGGTGTGAACCAATTGAACCGGACGAAATACACCGACTGGAACCATACACCATTGCGTTTGTTGCAACTAAAAACGAGATGACCGTAAAAGGCACTACAGTTGCCGGCACAGGTTTATTGATTGCTGCAAAATACAGGGGAGAATCAAATTGGTGGTTTCTTGACGGAACCAGTATGGATCGGGATGAAATCCTGAACTTTTACCCTGAACTTCCAAGAGACTGTAAAATTCCGGCGATTAAGATCGAAGTCAAAAAATAGGATGCAAATGACGCATGG
>CALCSP010000356.1 GCA_937893785.1 uncultured Verrucomicrobiales bacterium | reverse complement strand
TTTTTTTCTTTGCTGTTTTGCTTACTCATTGGATGTCTTTGGTTGGTTTAATTGTTTTACGGCCTCACAAAATGCCTTACCGCGCGTTTCATAGCCGGAAAACATGTCGAACGAAGAGGTGCCTGGTGACAGCAACACGGTTTGACCTGGAGAGGCGAGCTCTTGTGCCATGCGCACAGCTTCCTGCATGTTTTCTGCTGTCCTGCAATCAACATAATTGCCCCACTCTTTGGCCAATTTGTCGCGAATTTCGCCTATGAGCACAACGCTCTCCGTATATTGCGCGATAGACTCCTGTAATTCCGAAAAGGGCAACCCCTTATCCTTACCTCCGGCAATCAGGATAATGCCTCTGCCTTCATGAAGTGAAATCAATGCACTCTCTAAAGCGTGCAGATTTGTCGCCTTCGAGTCATTAATAAAGCAAACGCCTCCAACTGTGCCCGCATATTCACACCGGTGCGGGGGTGGGGTGTATTCAGCAATCGCGGTCACGAGAGCATCTGATGAATGACCATGGATACTTCCAACCGCCAAGGCTGCCATGACATTTTCGGCATTGTGTCTGCCCCTGATGGACATGTCATTCATCCGAACCAGTTCCCTGCTTCCCTCCATAATCACATGCCCCTCAAGATGATAGTCTGCACTTCCATCAAAGGCAGAAAATGTGCATGTATTTGCCTTGATACCAGTGATTTGATCTCGCTTGTTGCAAACAGCCCAATCCTCTACAGTCTGATTTTCAAAAAGGCGCATCTTTGCGCAGCGGTATTGCTCAACATCGGCATAACGGTCTAGATGATCAGGAGCAAAGTTGGTCCAGACAGCAACTTGTGGACGGAACGTATCCACTGTCTCAAGCTGAAAAGAACTGACTTCAAGAGCAACCGTTGAATAGGTTTGTGAACGGGACACTATTTCGGAAAGAGGACTTCCATAATTTCCGGCCGCAATGGTTGACTCACCACATGCATTGAGCATGGCCGCAATTAATTCGACCGTTGTCGTCTTTCCGTTAGTCCCCGTGACACCCACAATTCGTGCCGAGCAAAAAGGAAAAGCAAACTCCATTTCTCCAATTAATGGGACTGCGGCATCCGTAAATCTACCTGCTAACTGATGCTCGGGTGCTATACCAGGACTAAGGACTGCGAGTTGAAAATCCTCAACATTACCCTTTAGCGCTTCACTACCCGTGAAGGATTGGCAACCTTGCTCCTGTAAACGTTCAACAGCAGCCTGCACCTTATCTGAGCATCCCTCGTCAAAAATGCTCACCTGCGCACCTTCACGGATGGCAAGATGAGCTGCCGACTGCCCGCTACGCCCGCAACCAAGCACTGCCACTTTCTGTCCCTTATATTTCAATATTTTTATCGTAATTTGAGTGTCGCTAAACCAAAAAGTGCGCACAGCAGTGAAAGCATCCAGAAGCGGACGATCACTTGGCTTTCGTGCCAACCCTTCAGTTCAAAGTGATGGTGGATCGGAGACATGCGAAAAATTCGCTTCCCCCGAAGCTTGAAGCTTCCCACCTGCAAGATGACAGAAGCCGCTTCCATCACAAATACCCCGCCCACAATGATTAAGACCGCCTCGTGTTTTGAACAGATCGCCAAGGTCGCAAATGCTCCACCCAGAGCAAGTGACCCGGTATCACCCATAAAGACCTTGGCCGGGTGGCAGTTAAACCATAAAAAACCCAGAGCCGCACCAACCAAAGCCAAACACACGATCGTAAGTTCGCCGGCATAAGGACTATGTGGTATCAGCAGGTATTTTTCACCCAACTGCTGATTGCCCACAAGGTAGCAGAAAGCGGCATACGCCAAAGCAACAGTCACTGAACACCCAATGGCTAAACCATCCAGACCATCTGTCAGGTTCACGGCGTTTGAACAACCTACTATCACAATTACGAAAAACGGCATGCACCACCACCCCATATCCTCAATGACCGCCCCCTTGTGAAAGGGTAAGTGTAGTTCTCTTATGTAATCTGAAGTCGCCGGATAAAGAAAAAGAAAAATTGCCGCGCAGATTGCCACACTCAATTGCGCAAATATCTTTGTTGATGCACTGATACCACGCGAATCCTTCCTGACTACCTTCCAGTAATCGTCTACCATTCCTACAGCCCCCATCCCCAAGAACACGAATAAAACAACCCAGACAAGGGGATTCGAAAGTTCTGCAAAAAGAATAACACTGAGAAGAACTGTAACGACAATCATGACCCCGCCCATTGTCGGAGTTCCAGCCTTATTGCCATGCAACTCGGCAAGCTTATGCACCTCTTCCGCAGAACGCACAGGCTGGCCAATCTTCATGGCGATCAGGCGACGAATGACAGCAGGCCCAACAATGAGGCTTACGGCAAAAGCAAAAATACAGGCTACACCTGCCCGGGATGTAATATAGCGAAGTAACCGAAGGTCCAACCCAAGGACGTCTTTAATATAGTCATGTAGCCAGGGAATCATGATATTAGCCAAGCTCCTCCATTATTCTTTCCATTGCCGAGCTGCGACTGCCCTTGATGAGAACGAGATCACCCGTTGAAACTTCCTGCTGAAGGAAATCAATGCATTTCTGATGGTTCTCAAAGTGCTGAGCAGATCCTGGCATCTCGCTCTGAGCCCCGTTGTAGATAGGCTCAGCCAACTCCCCAACACTGAGTATGCAGTCAATCCCCGCATCAACCGCCGCACGGCCGATCTGACGGTGTTCCGCAATGGAAATGTCACCAAGCTCAGCCATCCCCCCCATCACGAGGATTCGGCGTCCGGCGCACTTCTTGCCGGCCAGAGTATTAATCGCTGCTATTGTAGAATCCGGATTTGCGTTATAACTATCATCAATATAGTCCACCCCTGCTATGGTTTTA
>CALCSP010000355.1 GCA_937893785.1 uncultured Verrucomicrobiales bacterium | reverse complement strand
TCAGCGGTCCGCTTGCCTCAGTTTCCGGTCGCATTAACGGGTGGGATCTGATTGATAATGACCTGGCTATTATTGATACCCGGAGCGGCACCGTAAGCTACGCGACAGGACTGATGAACATCTGCATGGCAACCGCAGTAAATCCTGTCAGTGGGGAATTAATTACTGTTGGCACCGAAGCACTCAATGAAGTGCGCTTCGAACCAAATCTTAACGGAATCTTCGTCCGTGTCATGTTCGGAATCACTAACCCGGTAACACTAGAAAATCAGGTAGGTGATCTCAATCCACATTTGGATTACTCAAACCACACAACAACAAGCATGAACCGAGAGCAATCCATTGGAGATCCTCGGGGCATTGCTTGGAATGCGGATGGCGATCTCGCTTATGTCACGGGAATGGGTTCTAATAATGTGATTGTCATCGATGCTAACGGACAACGCCCTTCGGAAGCTGATGTCATAGAGGTAGGCGAAGGTCCCACAGGAATCGTGTCGGACAACCAACGTAACAAACTCTATGTTTTAAACCGCTTTGAAGCCACGCTTTCCATTGTAGACATGGAGTCTCGCAGTGAAACGACCCGAGTGGCATTCTTTGACCCTACGCCGCAAAGTATTCGCACTGGTAGACGACATTTCTATGACACGCACAAGACGTCGGGTCTTGGACAAGTCTCTTGCGCCTCATGCCATGTGGATGCGCGCACGGACAGATTGGCATGGGATCTGGGTGATCCTGCAGGCAGCATGATCGCCATAGATGAAGGCAGGCACAACCTTGGCGCGGGATTTCCCGGGCTTGGATCAAACTTTACTGATTTTCACCCGATGAAAGGTCCAATGACAACTCAAACCATGCAGGATATTATCGGCAAAGAGCCGCACCACTGGCGTGGGGACCGAGATGGCATCGAAGCTTTTAACGACACCTTCGAAACTCTGCTCGGTGATGACACTCGTCTTAATTCACTGGAAATGCAGGAATTCGAAGATTACCTCGCCACAATAACCATCCCACCCAATCCGTTCCGTAACCTCGACAACACACTGCCTACCAACCTGCCGCTGCCAGGTCACGTAACAGGCGGTCGTTTCGGACAGGAAGGGCAACCAATGCCAAACGGCAATGCGCTGCGCGCACTAGAGGAAGTCTACCGCCCCTTCGAGCGCGGGATCGACAGGGGTAGTTTCGCCTGCGTCACTTGCCATACGCTACCCACGGGACTGGGTAGCAACACGTCGCTGGATTTTATTAATTTTCTTCCTATCCCTGCAGGTCCCAACGGGGAAGCACATCACGCACTGGTGTCTGTTGACGGATCAAGTCAACGCGCCATCAAGGTTCCTCAAACTCGTACTGCTTACGACAAAATGGGCTTTGACATGACCTCCAGCCGTAGCAGGTCCGGTTTTGGTTTTCTTCATGACGGCAGTATAGACGGACTTTCCCGCTTTTTCTCTGCCAGCGCCTTTGAACCTGAAAATAACCAGGAAATTGCGGACATAGTCGCCCTCATGCTAGCATTCAGTGGATCAGAATTTCCGGGCACTCCTGACGGCTTCGAACCACCGGGGACAGCCAGTAAAGATGCGCATGCCGCAACAGGGCAACAATTAACTCTGGTCTCCCAAGCTTCTCCGCAGAAGCTACAAACATTCTTTTCTCTGGCCGATGCCGATAAGATTCAACTCGTCGCTCATGCTAAAGTGGAAGACAACCAACGTGGCTGGCTTTACCTTGGCAACAATCTCTTTGAAACCGATTCAGGCACCACTAAGCAATCAACTACGCAACTTCTCCTGCAAGCATCACCGGAGACCCCGATTACATTCACCTGCGTTCCCCAGTCCTGCGGTGAGCGTATTGGTATTGATCGGGATCGAGACGGAATTGGCAACTTCGATGAAACTCGTGATTTCTTTCCGGATATCAGTGGCCTGCAGAACCCTTTCCGCCCGGACAAAACAGACAGCACAGGGAACAATGGATCAACAACGCCAGACGGCATTCCTGACGGGATGAATGACTTCGATGGCGATGGTATAAGCAACTCTGCAGAACTTGCTGCAGGCAGCAATCCCGCAGACAACCTTGCCGTGGAAGTTCCCCTGCAAGCGGAATTCACCAGTAGAATGCCGTTGACCCTCTCATGGCAAGCCGCTCCTCTCGGCGAATATCAAGTGCAATTCACCAACAACCTATCCAACTGGCAAGACGCCGAAGATGGCCATTTTGTAGCCAACGTGGAAGGCGAATCCCTGGAATGGCAGGAGAACTCATCATTGCGTATACGACGCTTCTACAGAATCGTTCGAATACGCTGAACAAACTAACTTCCTGTTAAAAAAAATTGCCCCGCAGGAAAACCTGCGAGGCAACTCATTTTGACTTTTTATTAGTCAATTAAATGGGAGACTTTAAGAAGCGTCTTTCTTCTTGGCTGGCTTCTTGGCTGGCTTCTTGGCAGCATCACCCTTTTTCTTTGGGGTACGCTTGGCTACAAATTCCTCTTTGCTAAGGCTTCCGTCCTTGTTCTTGTCTTTCGCCTTAAGAATTTTCTCAGCCATCTCCGGCTTTTTCTTGAAACCAGCCTTGAGTTCCTCGGCTGATACTTTTCCATCACTATTCTTATCAAGCTTGGCAAAACGCGCAGCCGGATCTGCCTTCTTCTTGTCCTTTTTGTCTTCCTCGGCGGCGACTACTGATGAGGCAGTAAAGGCGGTCAATGCCATTCCCACTGCAAATATGCTCAAAATAATTTTTTTCATTTT
>CALCSP010000354.1 GCA_937893785.1 uncultured Verrucomicrobiales bacterium | reverse complement strand
TTATCCCCGCTTCAGCTTGGGACGCCCATCATCGGACTCAAGGTGCTCAATTTCCTCCTCAACCTCTAGGTGATGATGATCTTCGTTTGGCTTCGAACGAACCTCAACTTCCTCGCCATCCTCATCCTCATCCTCATCCTCATCCAAAACATCCTCAGGCGGCTCCTCATGAACCTTGAACTTGGGCTTCTGCAGATGCTTGGGCAAGGGAGAGAGCATCATCGTGATATGCCGGCCAGCCAGCTTTGGCTCCATATCAATATGAGCGACACCAGAAAGATCCTCCTTGATCTCCTGCATCAGTTCAAAGCCGATCTCCTTGTGCGCCATCTGGCGTCCACGAAACATCAACTGAATGCGCACTTTACCTTGGTGCACGAGGAAGCCCTCCGCACGGGTAACCTTCATCTTATAGTCGTGTGGATCAATGCCCACGCGGAATTTCACCTCCTTGAGGCGACTTAATTTTTTGGGGACGTCCTTCTTTAGCTTCTTCTGGTCGTACTTGTATTTGCCGTAGTCAACAATCTTGCACACTGGGGGACGCGCATTCGAGGAAACCTCGACCAAGTCCATACCCCGTTGCTTGGCAAGGCGGATTGCCTCGTGCGTGTTCATCACACCAAGCTGCGCATCACCATGTACAACGCGCACCTTGGGTGCCCGAATTCGCTCATTAACACGATCACGTTGCCTGCGACCGCGATAAGGCTTCTTCCTTGGCCTAGCGATAACTATGCCCTCCAGTTCGACTCATATGCATGCACGGGATCAATCCGGTTAGGGAATCAATCGAGGCGGGTGAATAGTAAACTAACATCAGGTATGGGGACAGAACACTCTACCTAGAGTGACCGGGTGCGGACTTCATTGCGGAATTGCTCGAGGAAATCCTCAGGACGCAATGCTCCGAGGTCACCGCGTTTGCGGTGACGCACTGAAATGGTTTCGGATTCAACTTCTTTAGCACCTACAATTAACATATATGGAATCTTATCGATTTGGGCAAGGCGAATTTTAGCACCAATTTTTTCTGCTGAATTATCCATTGAAGCTCTGGCACCTACCTCCAGAAGCATATCAAGGTGCTTTTGCGCCGCCGACTCAAATTTCTCAGAGATTGGCAAGACCCTTACCTGTTGCGGAGCCAGCCAGGTTGGGAATGCCCCCTCGAAATGCTCAATCAGAACAGCAACGAAACGCTCGAGTGAACCGAATGGGGCACGGTGAATCATGACTGGCCTGTGAGGCTTGTTATCGGCACCAACATACGTCAGGTCGAAGCGCTCCGGCAAATTATAGTCCACCTGAACCGTGCCAAGTTGCCACTCACGACCAATGACATCCTTAACCACAAAATCAATTTTCGGGCCGTAGAAAGCTGCCTCACCAGCCTCCTCGGTAAAAGGCACCTCCAGAGTACTTGCTGCCTCTCGAAGAGCTTCCTCCGCACGATCCCAGTTTTCCGGGTCTCCAACATACTTGGTAGAATCCGGATCCCTTAAACCGACGCGCACTCTGTAGTCGCTGATGCCAAGGGTGCTGAGGACAACTTTTACCAATTCCAGGCAACCAATAATTTCCGACTGTACTTGCTCATCCGTACAAAACAAATGCGCATCATCTTGGGTGAAGGAGCGAACCCGTGTCAGCCCTCCAAGTTCTCCGGACTTTTCCCAGCGGTAAACCGTCCCAAATTCAGCAAGACGCACCGGCAAATCACGATAGCTGTGATGCTCACTGGCATAGATCTTAATATGATGCGGGCAATTCATCGGCTTTAAGAGAAAGCCCTCCGCCTCACCCGATTTCAGGCGGTTGGTCAGCTCCCCGCATGAGCAACCTTCATCGGCAAGCTTGGCCATTGCCTCCCGGTCAACTACGGGCTGAAACTGGCTCTCCTCGTAATAAGGAAAATGGCCACTTGTCCGGTAAAGACCCAGCTTACCGATGTGAGGCGTATAAACCTGGCTGTAACCGCTCCTGTCCAGCTCGCTGCTAATGAACTGCTGCAATTCATTTCGGATAATTGCTCCCTTAGGCTTCCAGAGCACAAGCCCTTGCCCAACGGATTCATCAAAGTGGAAGAGGCCAAGATCTCGACCAATCTTGCGATGATCACGCTTCTTTGCTTCTTCCAGTTGCTCAAGGTGCTCAGCAAGCTGCGTCTTGTTCTTGAAGGCAGTGCCATAAACGCGCTGTAATTGAGGATTGCTTGCATCCCCCTTGTAGAAGGCACTGGCAACAGACATCAATTTGAAAGCCTTGCAATTGCCCGTTCGGGGAACATGCGGGCCAGCACAAAGATCCCAGAAATCACCGTTTTTGTAGATTGAAATCTCTTCGCCCTCAGGAATTTCTTTCAAGAGATCGATCTTAAAAGTTGATGGGGCGTCCCGATCTCCTAAAGCCGCCAGACGACCACTCTGGGCAAGCTCAAGGGCCTCTTCACGTGATACCGATATCCTCTCAAAAGTCTGATTTTCCTTTACCACCTTGGTCATTTCCGCCTCAATCGCCTCAAAATCATCCGGTGAAATCCGGTGACTGAGCTCAAGATCATAGTAAAACCCGTTCTCAACCGGTGGCCCAGCAGCAAATTGAGCATCCGGCCAAAGCTTTGAGATAGCTGTGGCCAGCACATGAGCAGTGGAATGACGCAGGCGTTCCAGATCTGACATCTGGGCCCTATCTTCAAGAGTCTTGCGTTGTTTATCTTCAGCCATTGCTTATAAAGATACATGAGATAGACGCGCTATTGTGATTTACAACTTGAAACCCTCACGGAATCAGGAATCTTAGGGGCCGTTCAGGTAATACGGGGTGTAGCTCAGCTTGGTCAGAGCGCCTGCTTTGGGAGCAGGAAGCCGTAGGTTCGAATCCTATCACCCCGACCAGCCTGGCCTTTTCATCACTCAAAGATAAAATGAAGATAGGCTAGGCACTTTTGAAATACGCTACAAGCTGTGAAACATGCAGTCTCTTCTCCTCATAGTCACTTTAATAGCCTGCACTGCATCCTTGAGTGCCCAGCAGGCCATTAGCCTTTTTAACGGCAAGGATCTGACCGGCTGGACAGGAGCGGCCTACGAGGTCAAGGATGGAATCCTCATCAGCCGCGGCAAGAATCTGATCTCCGAAAAAAGTTACCGCAACTATGTCTTCGAGTTTGAATTCCTTCTGCCGCCTCACGGCAACAATGGACTGGGCATACACTACCCCGGAAGTGGAGGGCCATCATCGGCAGGGATGGAACTACAAATCCTCGACAACAGCCACCCGAAATATGCCAAGCTTAAGGACACGCAATACCATGGATCTATCTATAAGCTGAAAGCGGCCAAGCGCGGCTTTCTAAAGCCTGTCGGAAAATGGAACCGGCAGAAAGTGACCGTAAAAGGTCCGCATGTCATCGTCGAGTTAAACGGCACCATCATCACCGAGGCCAACCTCGATGAACTGGAAAAGAAAAACCCACGACACAAGGGGGTCAAGAGACGCAGCGGTCACATCTGTTTCTGTGGTCACGGTGCCGCGGTCAAGTTGAGAAATATCACCATAATGGAGTTACCTGATTAAAGGTCGATGTGATCTTCATCGCCCAAAGTCACCGCCCAAAGTCACCGCCCAAAGCATCCTGCAACATTTCATCATCATGATCAAATTGGCCTTCCTCACCGCGTTACTGCTGCCGGCAACGGCCATCGGTCAGGATGCTTTTAATAAAGAGGTGCTGCCGATATTGCAACAACATTGCTTTGGATGCCATGGCCAGAAAAAACAGAAGGGAGACCTAAGGCTTGATACCCTTGATCCGGATATCGTGGAAGGCAACGCAGCTGAACGCTGGCACGACACTTTAAATAAGATCAACCTCGGGGAAATGCCACCAGAAGACGAGCCGCAACTCGCGGCCAGCGACCGCCGTAAGCTGGTTGACTGGCTAACCGTGGAGTTGAAAAAAGCGGCCAAGGCACGGCAAGGCAACAGAGAACAAGTTGTGTTGCGACGCCTCAATCGAGTTGAATATCAATACACGATGAGAGATCTGCTCGGACTGGAGATGGATTATAGTGGCGAGTTTCCTTCTGACGCCCGCTCCCCCGAGGGTTTCAAAAACAATGGTGCCTCCCTGAGCATGACCTCCCTGCAGATGGAGAATTATCTTAAAACCGCCAGAAAAGCCATGGACTTTATTCTCTTGGGCGGAGAACAGGCGCAGAGAGAAAGCATCAAAATCATCCGTAACAAAGGCGGTATGAAAGGCCCCAATAGCAAACGTTTCTCCGGTGATTCTTCGGAGCGCCTGGGTCGAGTGAACTATTGGCATGGTTCCTTCAAGCGCCTGCCCCGGACAGGTAGGTTCAGTATTCGGGTCAAGGCCTACACGGACCGAAAGCCCAACCAGCCCGCGCCCATCCTCTCTGCTCAATATGGATATTTCGTTTCCGGATTAACCCTAAACATCATGGGCGATGCCGGAAAAATTGCAGTTACCTCAAGCACTCCGGAATATTACAATATATCCGGTTGGCCCGAGTTCTTTCCTCAACCGGAAGCACATGTGCCGGATAACAAAGTGGACGGCATTATCGCCTTGCAAAATGCCCTCTATGACGGAGAACCAGCACCCAAGGCAATCAACAAGGTCATTGAGGTTAAAAATAATAAAGGCAAGGTCCAAAAAAAGAAGGTCAAGGTTTTCCCAGAAGATCCTGATTTCCCAAACATCATCATTGAGTCCGTAGAGTTCGTCCGCCATGACTATCCGTCTTGGCCTCCCCCTCTACACCGAAGAATCATTCATGAAGGTGAAGACCTGGCCGATGCAGGAGACTTAAAGAATATATTAAGCCGATTTCTGCGTCGAGCCTGGAGACGTCCGATCAGTGAAGAAGAAAAAAACAAATGGCTGGCTCACTACGAGGTCATCCGAAAGCAAACAAAATCCCCCCTTTCGGCACTCAAGGAGACTTTTTCTGTCGCCTTGTCTTCCCCTCACTTCCTGTATCTCAGTGAACCTTTCAAGCTAGAGAAACCAAGAAAACTCAACGCTCATGAATTGGCCGCACGACTATCCTATTTTCTCTGGAGCTCGATGCCCGATGAAGAACTTTCCGATCTGGCTGATTCTGGCGTCCTCCTGAAAAGCTCTGTGTTGCAAAAACAATTTGAACGAATGTTAAAGGATTCGAAGTCCGATCGATTCGCCAAGGAGTTTTGTGGCCAGTGGTTGGATCTCGAGGGAGTTGATAGGGTGGCCATCAATCCTAGATATTTCGGAAATTTTGATAACCGCCTGAAGCCGGACATGGTAGGTGAAACCCAAGCTTTCTTTCGGGAAATCCTGCGTAGTAATACCTCCGCTCTGCAATTTATTGATGCAGACTTCACTATGCTGAACGCATCCTTAGCCAAGCATTATGGACTGACTGGTCCTAAATCGCAGAACTTTGAACGCGTTTCCCTTCGAGGAACAGATCGGCCGGGTGGCGTGCTCGGCCATGCCTCCACTCTTCTGGCAGGGTCAGATGGAGTTGACTCTCACCCAATCAAGCGAGCGGTATGGATTAGAGAGCGACTCCTTCATGACCCGCCCAATCCGCCTCCACCTGATGTTCCAAGCGTGGAAAACAGTGTGCCCAACTTTGAGAAACTTTCCGTGCGAGAACAACTCGCGGCTCATCGAAAAAAAGAAGCTTGTGCAGATTGCCACCGGGGCATTGACCCGTGGGGCATTGCCCTGGAGCAGTATGATGCCATTGGACTGCAGACGCAAAGGTCCCGTCGCGGCCGAAAACCTGTTTCTGCTGAAACCACTCTGCCGGGAAATCATGAAATCTCAGGGCTGGCAGATCTCCAAAAGTATCTACTCAATGAAAGGCGCGATCAATTTGCTAAGGCTTTGGTCTCTAAATTACTCACCTACGCTTTGGGTCGCTCCTTAAAACTTGCCGACGAACCTTTGATTGAAGAGCTGAGCAGCAAGTTCGCAAAGGACGAATACCGACTTTCCGGATTAATGAAAAATATTGTGATGAGTGGGCCTTTTTTATCGCGGTAAAAGGCATTAAGATGTATTTTTAGAAGATTATTTTGAGATCTCTATGATGAATCAGGACGCATTTGAGTTGAATCGCAGGACTATGCTAAAGGCGACGGGAATTTCGCTCGCGTTGCCATGGATGGAATCCCTGATGGGTGCTCAGGATCAATCACCACCCAAGAGGTTCTGTTCGATCTATTTCCCCTATGGCGTAAGCTTACCCAGACAAGATGGAGAATATGGACAATGGCATTGGTTTCCCAAGGGAAAAGGAAGGGATTTCACATTCAACAAATCCCTCGAACCACTAGAACCTTTCCGTAACCAAGTCACCGTGCTGGGAGGACTCTCCCATCCCAAGGTACGTCGAATCGGTGGCCATGATAGTGGGGACACCTTCCTCACCGGCGAGGAAATGAGTTTGAGAGCAACCGGACTCAAAAATTCAATTTCCCTTGACCAATTTATGGCTCACACGCACAGACTTGGTGCAAGCACACGCTTCAACAGCTTGGTGCTTTCCTCCGATGGTGGTGTCGGGATGCCCACCAGAGCTAACACGCTTTCCTACTCAAGTAACGGCCAACCTATTCCCTCATTTAACCGTCCTGCTGTTGTTTTTGAACGACTATTCGGACTAAATGGTGATTCCATCGAAGCCCAAAGGCAAGGGTTGACCCGCACCGGCAGCCACTTGGACCTGCTGCTTGAGGAAGCAAAAGCCATGCATCGTAAACTGGGCAGGGCAGATCAGGGCAAACTGGACCAATACCTGACCTCGGTGCGAGAAATTGAGCAGGATGTGGAGCGCTCAGCCCAATGGCTGGACGTCCCACGACCCAAGGTAAACGCCCAGGGGCTCAGTCTCGATGCGGACAACGAGACCCCGGGCAAACTGATCCATACCATGCTCGACCTGATTGCTCTCGCTTTCCAGACTGATTCCACGCGCTTTATCACTTACCAGTTAGCGAGTATGCATGGCGCGATCTCAATCGCCAACAAATTCCCAACACTTCTTGGGTTCAAGAAAGATGCCCATGGACTTGCTCATGGTGCCGGCAAGGGGGGACCAGGTGCTGAAAACAGAGGCAAATGGGACCTTTACCAAACCAACTGTCTTGCGTATCTGCTCAAGCGCTTGAGTGAAATGAAGGAAGGTAATGGCTCAGTCTTGGATAACACCTGCATTTTTTACGGAAGCAGCAACAGCAAGACCCATAACAATACGAATTACCCATTAATTTTAGCCGGAGGGAAAAACATGGGCTATCAGCATGGGCAATACCTGAGGTTCGATAATGATGTGCCCCTCTCCAACCTTTTTGTCACCATACAGGATCGCATGGGCGTGAAGGCAGGCTCCTTTGCTGACAGCACGGGAAGCCTCGATGACGTGCTTTCCTGAAAAGCGCTAACAGTGAAGAAAACACTGATCAGCCAGATTGAAGCCGCTTTCGATACCACCGGATGGCAATACCGGAAAGTGGATCAGCAACCGGTAATCGAATGCGAGTTTGAAGCATACCACGCCAAGGTGCCGATGCACGTCCAGGCATTTGAAGAACTTTCAACCGCCTCGATCATGGCGCAACTTTCCTTTCGCATTCAACCGGTATCACGGTTGCCGGTATGGGATGCGTTGATGCGAACCAACCTGACGCTCAACGTGGGAAACTTTGAAGCCAATATTGAAACCGGCGAGGTCTTCTTTCGTATCAGCAATGTCTTTTCCGAAGGCATTATCAATTCAGGGATCATCACCAGTCTAGTGCGCACCGCAATTGTGGAAATGGATCGAATGACTCCTTTTCTGGCTGAACTCAACCGCCAACCACAACAACCTATTGATGCACTACTTGCCCGTGAAGATCTCTTACCGCCGGTCAGCGGTGAATCAACTTCCTAAGCAGCACAGAAATGCCTGAAAGTTTCTATATCTGGGAAGATGGCAAGCGTAACGGACCCTATTCATCCCAGCAGATAGAACGCATGCTTGAGGATCAGGTCATTACTTTTTCACACGAGTGTGAGGATGCGCAAAATGGCAGAACGATAATGCTCGATGAACTTTTTGAGACGGTTCCTGAAAATGAAGATGGAGGGACTATGGAAACCATCGAGGAGGAACAGTCGACTAACGATGAGGGGGAAATCCCTCATCATGATAGCCTGCTTCTGAGGTGTCATCCCACAATCCTACGTTACCGGAAATCACTAGCCATTACCATTGCCGGAATTCTCTTTGGCCTATATCTCGGACCGGATGACATCTGGTATTTTATCGGGGGATTTTCCGTAGCCACCGCAATGCTCATCGGCCTGCTCATTGCTCGCAGCACCTGCCTCTATACCGTGACGCCGAGAAGAGTGGAGTTGATCTGGGGAATCATCGCCAAAAGTTCAAACGAGGTCCTGATAGAGGACATCCGCATCATCAATGTCCGACAAAAAGGGCTCAGCGGTTTACTTGGCATCGGCACGATTGAGTTTTCCTGTGCTGGCGACTCCATTGACGTGATGTTCTCCGATGTCTGGAAAGCGCAGCGTATAAAGACACTGGTCCGGGAACTACAAGACAACCGGGAATAAACTCGTGAGAATTCGCCCTCAGGATGCCGCCGCCTTCTGGAAAAACAGCATGTAGACGCCGACGGCAATGAGGAATACGCCAAAAGTCGACTTCAGCTGCTGGGCAGAAAGCGTCTTCATGAGCTCGGTTCCGAAATAGGCGGCAACCACTGCCGCTACTGCTGCCCCTCCGGCAATCCCCCAGTGAATAAAGCCGCTCTGTGCATATTTAAACGATGACACCGCAGCAGTTACAACCATGACCGCAAGCGAGGTGCCGATCGCCTGCTGCATGGTAAGGCCTAGGGCTTTGAATGCGGGAACCATGATGATACCACCCCCGACCCCCAGCAGGGAACCGAGCAGGGCAGCCAGCGCTCCGATGATAATTGCAAAGGCTATGAGATGCATAAAATGGGTTGGAAAAGGTGAAACTCTAACAATGGAAAGTATTAAGCTGCCTTTGCAAGCAGGCGCACAACCAACCTCTCAAGGATCAACCGGTGATCCAAGCCGCTGGTGACCAGAGCACGGTTGGCCACCAAGCAGTCAGCTAACCCGTTGCGCAAGTCAGTTGATGAGAAACGGCGTGCCTCCGCATGTGCCAAAAATACCGGATAAGCACTTATCGTGCCGTCCTTTTTGCGCGGCAGGTGCGCAGTGACCTCGGCAGGAAGACGGTTAATCTCAGCTTGGTAGGAATTGAAATTTCCTGTTCCTCTGATGCCATGCCTCTCTGAAAGTTCCTTTGCCATTAATAACCGACGCAGTGTTGGTGCCACGGCCGCAAGCAGGATGCCGATCGCGTTCTCCCCCTGGTAAAGTAAATGATCGATGGTCTCTAACGCTGCAGCCAGATTCCTTTTTGCAATGTTGTTTCCCAGTTCAAAAACCACTCCGGCACGGGTCAATGCCACTTGCTTGCGAACATGATCGACACTCACCCTACGTTCATCACCGGCAAGAAACAGGTCGATTTTTTCCAGCTCATTGCCAATCTGCGCCGAATCATCCCCGGCAAGCATGACAAAAAGTTCCAGGGCCTCCTCGTCAAAGGCAAGCTTTCGCTCCCTTGCCAGTTTTCGCACATATTGTTTCACCCGGTCTTGCCAACCCTCGCGACTCAGATCAGGGCGGTCAAAAACCTCGACGTTACCAAGCTTGGAAAGCTTCTTGTAGAACGCACGCCTCTTATCAATTGCAGGAGCACTGACCAGAAATTGCACACCATCAGGCAACCCTGCATCCATTACCTCAGCCAATGCCTGAGCCGCGTCTAGCACTGAGGCGGCCTTGCCGGTCTGGTTATCAGAAAAAAACGTCGCACCCTTCAGCCATACAACCTTGTCACTGCCGAAAAACGGCAGGGTTTGCAATGCCCCTATTGTCTGCTGAACAATTTTTACCGCCCCTTCCGCATTGTCGGCGATACCGTCAATAATTTCAGCACCAAATTCCATGTCCTCCGGTGAAACAATGCTACGAAAACACTTCAGTGCCGCCTCCTTTAGCCTCGCTTCATCACTGCCAACAAAGGCCATGATGTTTTTCGCGCGCCCGCCGGCGGCCTGTTTTTTTGCTGCCACATCAGAATCTTGTACCGTCCTGAAGCCAAGGGAAGTAAAATCGGCAGCTATTGCACAAATGTTAATTCCAGAGGGTTTCCACTTGCCGCTTGCCGCTCTGACTGCATGGTCATGGATACAATGAAGACATTCGTATAGAATGCCTCATGAATTGACCACCTGCCCTGATGAGCATCCGGAAAACAAGGTTAGCCTGTATCGCACTAACAGCATTAATCCCTTTGTGTTGTATTAGTCTGCAAAGCTGCAAGAAAAAAAACGCACCATCGGACAAACCTTTACTCATCAGAAAAAAAGACACCCATGAAAGCCTAGCTGCGGAGGCAACTAGCTTAGCTAGGGAATTTTCCGACACTCTGGCCAGCGCCAAGGACAAGGCTGGAGCAGAAGCAGCAGCCCTGAAACTCGATAACATCGTAACCCGGTTTGAACAGCTCGCAGAACGCATGGAACGAATCGGAGACCCTGAGGGAGCACTCAAGGAAAAGATTGCGCTCATGTTCAATGAACACGAAACCATCATCGCTAAGGAGTTACCAAAAGCGATCAAAACAATTCTAGGGAACCGTGAAATTGGTGAAATCCTGGAAAAGGCAATGGAGAATGTGCGGGAGAGAATGGTCAAGCTCACAGTCCTTGACAGGTGGAAGTTAAGTCAGGATCCCGAAAGCGATGATCCTGCCAGCCAACCTGCTCCATAGGCCAGTTACGATGCTTTCCTATTAGAGAAAGCTCGTTACCACTGCTTTGCTGTCACGGTTTTCCACTCGTTTCTTACCGTGTAAATAGTTAGTTTCATTTTAAAACCATGCTCACACCACGGATCATCTTCACATGTTCAGCATTCTGGTTTTTTCTGCTGCCGGGCATGGCGGAAAAACAACCCGTGGCAACACCGGATCCGGTGGCCAACCCCAAGACGATCAAAGCCATCGACACGATCATCAATGAAGCCATTAAGAATGAGAGAATTCCCGGTGCGGTGATCTGGCTGGAGCAAAAAGCCCGGTTTTATCACCAATCCTATGGAAACCGTAACATTGTCCCAGCCCCTAGGCCGATGGAAAAGGCGACCATCTTTGATGCGGCATCCCTCACCAAGGTCGTAGCCACTACCACATGCATCATGATACTCATGGAACAGGGGAAATTGAAGCTCGCCGACCCGGTGGGCAAACACATCAGGGAATTTTCCGTGCCCACAAAAAACGGCATCACTATCCATCACCTGCTCACCCACACCTCCGGCTTGCCGCCAATCCTGCCCCGCGAGCCGGTATGGAGCGGCTATACCACGGGAATCAGGCTAGCAATGAATCTAGATACTCGCGCCAAACCGGGTGAAAAATATCGCTACAGTGACGTCAACTTTATCCTGCTGGGGGAAATTGTGCGCCGCCTTTCCGGCCAGTCCCTCAAGCAGTTTGCCAAAGAGAAAGTCTTTGAGCCACTGGGCATGCGCAATACCGGCTTTGTACTCCATCCATCCGCCTACCCCCGGGCAGCACCCACCACCCGGGAAAATGGTGTCCTTTTGCAGGGTGTGGTGCATGACCCAAGTGCCCGCGCAATGGGCGGCATTGCAGGGCATGCCGGGATGTTCACCACGGCACCTGACCTCGCCCGCTTTTGCCGAATGGTCACAGGAAACGGCGCCCTTGGAAAAGTCAGGATCTTATCCGCAACAACCGTGAAGAAGATGGTCTCAATACAGACCTTACCAGCGCGCCACAAGGTAAAACGGGGCCTTGGCTGGGATATCGAGACGCCCTTCTCCAGCCCAAAAACCCCACCGCCAAATCACTCCTTCGGGCACACCGGCTGGACCGGCGGATCCATATGGATTCACTCAGCATCCGGGAGTTTCCTGATTTTGCTTAGCAATCGCAATCACCCCTTTGAGCGACGCTCGATCCGTACATTACGTGAAATGATTGGAACAGCCGCTGGCAAAGCCCTTGGAATAAAGGACTAACAACAAAATCGGGAGAATAAAAAACTAGCCAAAAAGGTGAGCCAAGCCTAGACTCCGCGCTGTTGAACATGAAAAAAGCACGCTTTTTCTCTCTCTTTTGTATTCTCGCCATCGGCATCACCCTTCCTTATTCCTCAGAGGCGGCAAACATCTTCACTCTCGGCAATGACGACGGAGCAACCAATGAATTCTCCCAAGAGAAAGGACCTCAGCCCGCTCCAGGGGCAGCGGAC
>CALCSP010000353.1 GCA_937893785.1 uncultured Verrucomicrobiales bacterium | reverse complement strand
TTGATATGAGCCAAGGGCGATCGGTGTTAAGTCAGTTTTCAACCTCTGACCTCCTGGATATCACAGTCGCTGCCGGTGACATATTTCTTAATGATGACCTCCCGGTTGGACAAGAGGGAGAATTGCAATCACCAGAGGATTACCTGCAATCTCTGGCTGCAACTAGCGGTTTGCCGCATGCGCTCATCAGGATGAACATGCAGCGTCTCCACGGCGTGTTTGGGCAGGTGCCTACTATTTTTAAGGGGCTTTCGAGAGGGCTTCCGCCTGAGGTTCTTGACGGTGGGCATTGTATCCATGATGGAGTGCGTCTTTCGTTTGTTCCAACGACAGATGCA
Source organism: uncultured Verrucomicrobiales bacterium (assembly GCA_937893785.1). GTDB lineage: Bacteria > Verrucomicrobiota > Verrucomicrobiia > Verrucomicrobiales > DEV007 > CACIUL01. The sequence goes on along the minus strand of CALCSP010000353.1, from coordinate 1,514 downwards.
CTAGGCGTTATACTGCCGTCAAATAGTCCTGCAGTAAATGCCCTGTGGATCCCCGCTTTAGCCATGAAGACCCCGGTTGTTCTTAAGCCTGGGCGTGAAGAGCCCTGGACGCCGTGGCGAGTGATACAGGCCTTTATTAAAGCTGGCGCACCTGCTGAGGCTTTTAGTTTTTATCCTGCCGGTCATGATGGCAGTGCCGCAATTATCCGTAGATGTGGAAGGGTGATGCTTTTTGGCGGAGATGATACTGTCAGTCAGTACGAGCATGATCCTAGTGTTGAAGTTCATGGTGCTGGCAGATCAAAAATTCTTATTGGTGAGGATTCCATAGAAAACTGGCGTGATCACCTAGATCTTATAGTTCGCTCAGTGAGTGCTAATTCGGGCAGGTCGTGTATCAATGCCAGTTGTATTATTGTCCCTAGGTATGCTGATGAGCTTGCTGAAGCTTTGGCGGAGAAGTTAATCGGAATGACCGCACGTGCTCAGAATGACCCTGAGGCCTCCTTGTCTGGTTTTGCTAATCCTAAAATGGCCGAGTGGATTAATGGAGCCATTGAAGACGGGCTAAAGGAAGGCGGTGCACGTGATGTAAGCCTTGAGAAAAGGGGGGGGAGTGATCGCTATGTGCAGCGAGAGTCAATGCATTACATGTTGCCGACTGTGGTTCGCTGTGATTCGATAAACCATTCCCTTGGCAATACTGAGTTTCTTTTTCCTTATGCAAGTGTAGTGGAGATGCCTCAGTCTGAAATGATTGGCTCAATTGGTAAGTCATTGGCGGTTGCGGCAATCAGTAATAATGAGGAATGGCTCGATTCACTTATGGCTGCCGATCATATTGAGCGCTTGAACGTGGGAGCAATGGCAACCAATCACATTGAGTGGGACCAGCCTCATGAAGGTAATCTTTTTGAGTTCCTTTACCGCAGGAGGTCCATACAGGTCGCTTGATTGCGAAAGCATAAGTGCATGTTTCCTAGTCATTGTTGATGTCATTGGAGGAGCATATTACCGTCGAATCTCTTTGTGAGGGGCTTGATTTTGGGGCTGATGTTATTGATTTCACGCATGCGCCCGGGACACGTGTCGTTTTTGGTCCGGGTTTTGTTTCGCGGGTGGGTGAAATATCCTGTCAACTGGGTGGATCCAGAGCATTGATCGTCACTGATCCCGGAATTGCCGGGGCCGGCCATTCAGAATGGGTGATGGCATCGCTTAAGCGCGCAGGAATTCAATCTTTCCTTTTTCCGGAGGTTAATGAGAATCCCACTACGGAGGATGTAGAAAATTGTGTGGAAGCGGCTCGGTCTTCGGCAGCTGATATTCTTATTGGTCTGGGCGGCGGTTCTAGTATGGATACAGCAAAGGGGTGTAATTTTCTGCTAACCAATGGAGGTGAAATGAAAGATTACTGGGGAAGCGGGAAAGCCAAAAAACAAATGCTGCCGCTTGTCGCTATTCCCACAACTGCTGGTACGGGCAGTGAGTGTCAGAGTTTTGCGTTGATTGCA
>CALCSP010000352.1 GCA_937893785.1 uncultured Verrucomicrobiales bacterium | reverse complement strand
TTGTTTCCCTTGCGTTGTCCCTTGTTCCTTACTCAGTCTGCATAGTTCCTGAGAATCGCCAAGAGATTACCACTGAGGGAGGGTTGGACGTTTGCTCGAATATCGGTGAGCTGACTCCCGTTATAAGAAGCTTTCAGGATGCAGGAATTAAGGTGAGCCTATTTATTGATCCATCCATAAAGCAAGTTGAAGCAGCTGCTCAGTGTGAAGTTGAAATGATTGAACTGCACACAGGTAATTATGCGAATCAGCTTCCCGGTGATGGCTTTGATCTTGAAGTGAAGCGCCTGAAAGAAAGTGCCTTACTGGCTCATCGGTCTGGGTTACAGGTTAATGCAGGACATGGTATTACAACTAAAAACCTCACTGGCCTGTTTGAGGTTCCTCACTTAAAGGAGCTTAATGTTGGTCACCACCTTGTTTCACAGGCTATGCAGCATGGATTATGTTCTGCGGTCCAGCAAATGTGTGAGGTTATGCGTGGTTACCGTGGCTGATCAGAGGCGATTGCAAATGACTTGCTCCTGCCGCCGTGATTATCTCAGTCAAATTGCAGTGGAGCAGGGGTTGTATTAACGCTGTTTTCTTGAGTGCTCTCTGCGGAAGGTAGGGCTTCCGTGGTGGGTAGGATTTCATCTAGGAGACGGGTGATCCCAGCCTCGGCATAAATACTATTTGGATAAATGCGTTTTGCTTTCAGGTAATAAGTCAGCCCCATCCCTGCATGACCCCCATCTTCTAGAACCTTTGCTTTATCAAGGATTTTTACGAAGTCGGCAACCTTCTTGGTAAGTTTGGTAAGTAATTGATTGAGCTCAATGTCATTGCCGGAGGTGGTTGCGGCTTCATTGGCCATTTCCCATGCTCCCCACGGGTCGTTCTTTTCTGCCAACCCTTCGATTTTTGCCAGAGTGAACTGTAGCTCCATTGCTCCACCGAGAACTCGTTCAAGTTGTTCCTTGCGCTGTGGGTCATTTTGAACAGCTGCGATAAAGCGTCCCTGCTGCTTCATGATTTCCCTGTGATTGTTTTGGGAGAGAAGGGTGTCTAGTTGATTCAATGTAGTTACCTGAACGTCGGCAACGGAGGCGAACAATTCATTCTGTTCCTTAATCTGAGGGTTCAGCGGCCATGCCTCAATCGCCATTTGCATCTGCCGACTGTATTCATTCATGTCATTTTTCTGAGCCGCAATTTTGGCCTGCGCCAGACTGGAGTTGCTCATGTTGGTGTAGAACTGAATGCCAGCCTTAGCTTTTGAATAGTTGAAGTCTTTTGCTCCATTGCGCATTCTCTCGACAATGTCATCTGCGGTCTTGTAGTCCCTTACTTCCATTGCGCTGAGTAGGGCGTCGGCATCTTGTACGAAACGTTGTACTTTTTGCTTCGATTCTCGGGCAAGGGTGCGGATTCTTGGCAAGTATTCGCCGACAAAGAATGCCTCGGCAAGACGTTTGGATGCGCTTTCCAGTTCATCTTTCTCGACAAGAAACTCAAAAGCGCGGACGCCTTCATCGACATCGCGTATGATTTCATTGGCAAACATATCGAGAGAGGTCACGGTTGGACTGACTCCGAGCCCTTTGGCCAGCATTTTGTCTGCATCTGAGCCCTCCTTGATTTCAATCACGCCATCTCCATCTCGGAAAAGGCGGCGGTATATGCGTGAGGCAATAATTACGTGTTCCCATCTTCTTTGAACGGCAAACTGAAGGATCAACGCTTGGTATTCGACTTTTGCCTGAATTTCTGAGATGCCAATTTTTGCCTTATTGGCAACTTTGATAGCCTCAATTTCAGCCAATCGTTGAAAATATCCGGCAACCCGTCCGGTATTTGATACCGTTTTACCTGTATTTTGCGTTCCGCCGTTTCTACTTTCTCCCCGGGAACCGCCTCTTTTTCTTTCGGCTTCTTCTATAAGGTTCTCGGAAGTGGCGACTTCAACGTTCCAGTGGAGCCCCTTCTTCTCACGTTCAAGTGCTGCATTTGTAGCCGACAATGCAGCCGCGTTCTTTTGACCGTGATAAACAGCGAGTATAGCCTGAGAAAGGGAGTCACATAGGTTTGCGTCGATACGATATCGCGAGGCCTGCGGTAATAGAGCTACGGCATCCTGCAGTGGGCGTCCGCTAGCCCTATGAGGAGAAAGTTGGTCGAGGATTTCCTTGATGATATTGCGGTATTCCTCATCTTCACTGGCATCATCAGCTAGCGTGTTAAGGTATTTTTCAAACCGGGCGCGCATCAGGCGGTTATTGGTTACATTCCAGTTTTGGCCATCCCAGCTAAAGATTTCGGTCCCAGGATTGAAAACTGGAACATCAGTTCCAAGAAACGGTTTACTTTGTTGGTTGGGCTGTCGGTTGACCACTGTCGTGCTGCCAGGCTGAGTGGTAGTGGTGCTTGTTGCGCCGCCTGAAGTATTAGGTCCGGTTAGAACTTGAGACCAACACTCTAATGTTAGTGTCGATAAGATTATAGTAGTCAGGAGGGTGCGGGATCTTTGGGGCATTACAGGGTGACTTGTTATGATCGAATGAGATCGCGGGCGATCAGGAATTGCTTCTCGGCGACTTCAACCTTGAAGGTGAATCGATCGCCAACGTTGATGCTAAGGTCTTTGAATTTTTCAGGAACAACGATGGGAAGACTTTCCTTTGTTGATCCCTGCTCAATGTAAACGGATACAACTTGTCCGCGATCCCGAGTCCATCGGAGTTTTTCATCGATTGTGCCGGTTACCCGCCAAACCGTGCCTCCCATGCTTGTGCCGCTGGTAATATAATTGCTGATGTTTAATTCGCTGACAGACCGAAGGGAATTATCAGGACTGAATAAGCTGGAATTAAAGGTGAAAATTGCAGCTAGTCCGAGTCCCGCAAGTCCAACGGCAATACATGTGATTTGAATGGGGCTAAGACCCTGTCTTGCGCGGCGAGCCATAAAGTCTGCAGTTACCTTATTTTAGGTGAGTTCCGGCTAATTGCAAAACGTGTATGAGAATATGTCATGCCGAGGCATATTTCCGGTCTTTCTTAGTCCCATCTGTGGCGTTTGGCGCCGATATATGCTGCTGTGATGCCGGTTGCAATATGAAGAGCGAGCACGGTCAAGCAGAATCCGGATGCCATAATGGACGTATCTTCGGTCACCACATTGATAGCCTGACTAAACTTG
>CALCSP010000351.1 GCA_937893785.1 uncultured Verrucomicrobiales bacterium | reverse complement strand
AATAGGCTGATGCGGGAGAATCTATGCTGATCCAACCTGAATGATTCTCGCCCTGGAAAGCTCCTGTGATGAAACCGCCGCCGCGGTGCTGGACCCTCCCCGCACATTGCTCTCCAGCGAAGTGGCCTCACAAGTCAAAAAGCACCGTCCTTTTGGTGGAGTGGTTCCCGAACTAGCCTCACGCAATCACCTGCTGAGCTTGCACCCGGTGATTGAAAGTGCCTTGGTGCGAGCTGGCGCCTCCATGACTCAGATGGATGCTTTCGCTGCAACCTCAGGCCCAGGTCTTGCCAGCAGTCTGCTGATGGGTAACACTGCCGCAAAGGCATTGGCTGCAGCCTGCTCAAAGCCATTCATCTCTGTTAATCACATGGAGGGCCATCTGCTCTCACCATTTATGGATATCCCCTTGAAGCCGCATGTGGCACTCATTGTTAGTGGTGGCCATACCCTGTTGATCAAGGTCAATGAATTTGGCAGTTATGGGAAACTCGGCAGTAGCCGTGATGATGCCGCTGGCGAGGCCTTTGATAAGGTGGGCAAAATGCTCGGACTTCCTTACCCCGGGGGACCAGAAGTTGAGCAATGTGCCAAGGAGGGAGACGCCGAACGCTTTGAATTCCCGCGCAGCATGATCGAGAGCGGAGACTTCCACTTCAGCTTTAGCGGACTGAAGACCTCGGTTCTCTATACCTTGCAGAAGATCGGCACCCCGGATGCGCAGACCCTGTCCGACCTCTGTGCGTCATTCCAGGCCGCAGTGACTGAGGTCCTCATTGCCAAGGCAATCGCAGCTGCGAAACACTGCCAGATGCACACCATTGCCCTGAGCGGTGGAGTTGCATGCAATCAATTCCTCAGAGCAACCCTGCATGAAGCATGCGCTCAAAACGGCATCGAACTCTGTGCGGTCACCCCGGAACACAGCACGGACAATGCTGCAATGATTGCCAGGGCCGCCGCCGAGAAACTTTCCCGAGGCCAATTCACTGATCTCTCCGAGGATATTGATCCCAACCTGTCACTGGCTCAATAAACCGGCTGCATCATTCTTGCCCTTCCCAGGCAGGCAACCAGTATTTCGATAGCCCCCAATAAACGTTCACGAATTGGTTGAGCTTTGAGAGCAAATTTCCTTTGCTCCTGCTCATAGAGATCACGCCCGTTCTCAGTTTCAATTTGCACCGGGATTAAGCCTAAACAGCTCAAATCATAAGGGCTGGCACGCATGTCGAGCTCACGAATCTCCATCGCCAAAAAAAATGCATCCTTGAGCAGATCGGAGTCAATCCAAGGGCTCAGTTTATAGCTCCATTTGTATAGGTCCATGTTGGTGTGCAGGCATCCCGGCTGTTCACTATGAATTCTACTTTCTAGTGTCGGCGAGAGATTATTTAGGGGGCGCGCCTTTTGTGTGAAGAAACGAAATGCGTCATAGTGGCTGCAGCATATCGCCTGACTTTCGACAAGATCTGCGATCTCTGATTCGCTTAACCGCAGTGGAAAACCCGCATGACGCACACTCGACGCCGATTGTCGGTAAACCATTGCCCACTCATGGAGGCCGTAACAACCGAAATTTGCCCTGCGCTCTGTAACCGCTTTCAACATTTCATGAATCCAGAAGAGCTCTCGGCGCTGGCGCCCACCCATGGCTGCAAGATTCAAACGTGAGCCTTCACTAGTATCATCTGCAACCCAATAACGACGTTGAATAAACTCCTCGCGGGCATTTTCCAGAACCACACCATATCCCGGACTCCATTGGATCAAATGGCCTGGCCGAAAACTGTAATACGTGAAGAGAAAATCCACCACCGGGTGCTTCTGTGCCCGTGCGCGCCTGTCCCGTTGAGCCTCTAAAACAGGCTGTAAATCAAGGGCATGTTGCCGTTGACTCGCACGCCATTGACTCTCTGGAATGGTTCTCATGGTTGCTCAAGGATAATCTATACAATACTTCTCCCATCAACATGACACCAAGGAAATAACCCGGTTGCCATATACGGCCTAACCAATGTATAACTGACTGACTACGTATCTTTAAAATGACCGCCAACGACAAAAAATTCCTATTCAAGCTCCTTTCCACCCCAAGTCCAACAGGATTTGAAACACCCGGACAGCGCGTATGGGCAAGCCATGTCAAAAAACATGCCGATAGCGTCGATATTGATGCTTATGGCAGCACATGGGCAATCCTAAAGGGCCGTTCCGCAAAAGCTCCCACTGTGATGCTCGAGGCCCATGCAGACGAAATCGGCTACATCATCAAGCATGTCAGCAAAGAAGGATTCATTTACCTCGACCGGGTCGGCGGATCGGATGCTGCCACCGGGCGAGGACGACGCATTAATATTCTTGGCGACAAGGGGCCGGTAAAGGGCATCATAGGCAACACCGCTATTCACTTGCGCAAGGATTCCCTCGGCAATGAAAAGGCACCGAAGATTCATGAGCTGTATGTAGATGTCGGAGCATCTTCAGACAAAGAGGTCAATAAGCTCGGACTTCGTGTCGGTCATCCGGCTGTCTATGCTGATGAACCAGAGGAGTTTGCCAATGGCAGGATTGTCAGCCGCGCCCTAGACAACCGTATTGGTGGCTACATTATTGCGCAGGTCATGGCCAAGCTGGCCAAGGCCAAGACCCGTCCGGCTGCCACATTGCAATGTGTGAATGCCGTGCAGGAAGAAATCGGAGGCCACGGAGCAACCATGATCACTCGACGCCTGATGCCGGATGTTGCCGTTTGCCTTGATGTGACCCATGCTACCGACACGCCGGGAATCAGCCATACGATTCATGGTGAAGTGAAATTCGGCGCAGGCCCAAGCCTGACCCACGGTACCTGCAACCACCCAAATGTCGTCAAGCGCCTGATGGAAGTGGCCAAGAAAGCCAAGATCCCCATCCAGCACGAGTCCAGCTCACGCTACAGCGGGACGGACACCGACAACATTTCCTATACCGGCCAGGGCATACCAAGTGCCCTAATCTCCCTCCCCCTGCGCTACATGCACTCGGTTGTCGAGGTGGTGGACATCGGAGATGTCGAACAGGTCATTGACGTTCTCGTTGCCTTTGTTCGATCCCTGAAGGCAGGAGATGACTTTGCTCTCAAGCTCTAGGATCCATCACCTTGGTGGCAACCATGCAAAACCTGCCAGAAATCAACCACTGCAGCCCGAATCTCAAGGCCTACTGGTGCGCTGCCTGTAAGGCACACAATACGTTCAACATAAAGAGCAGAAGAACAAGTAATGGAACTAGCTTGACCTATCATTGCAAGGCCTGCCGCTTCTCAATGTTCAATCCCTCTGATGTGAATCCATGGGCGAAGGGATTGTCTATTTTTACGGTTTTGGCCTTCCTCATCGCTATTACCTTGGGGTTGATATGCTTGGTCAAAGGGGACACGAATTCGAATTCTTTTACTCTCGCCTTCATCCTGGCTGGCTTTGGAGCTTGCATGGGCCCGATCGCGTGGAGCATGAATAAGTATATGAAGAAATGGAACATCTGGCGTTCCGCTCAGCGCAGGAAGTCCCCGGAGCAGCTGACACAGGAGGGCATGAACCATCCTTTTCAGCCCGAATACGAGAGCAACGGGGACTTTACCAGGTGGGCTCAACAGTTCCTTGCCCCTGAAGAAGTGGAGCAACTGCACTTAAAATACGGCAGGCGAATGTTTATTCCGATTGATCAATAAAATTGATCTTACCTGCCGCCTTTTCCATCGCGGCATGCTGCTCATCGGTGCAAGCGGAATCTGTCGGGGCATCCGCTTCCTGATTGGTCTCACCCACCAGTTTTTCCTGCAGCAGGTAGGCCTCCACCTCATCGCCACTCACGTCAGCGAGCATCACGTCATTTACAACCACACAAGGTGAGAGAGGCTGACCACTGCGCTGCTCCATTTCCCAACGGAATGCAGGATTGGCAATGATGTCCTTTTCCTCGTAATCAAGTGAGTGCTTGCGCATAATAGCACGAACTCCCTCACTCCATCCACAATGTGTTTTTAGGTAGGCGGTAATTGCAATATTGTTTTCCGACATGTCGTTATTGGGTAAGAAGAGCAATTATAAATCGCCAAAAGCAATCAATCAAGAAAGAGCTTGGATAATCACACCTTAAAAGCTCATGAGTGCTGAGCTTTTTTACACAAAAAAGCATTAGCAGAAAGGTTAAGGGCAAAGGCATTCTGTATTGAGCGTTTTATGGCGGCGATTATTGAAAAAACCATTTCCATCGCTACCGCTACTCACCAGTTACATTTGATGGCAACCTATGGAATTTCTTCGCCTGATCCTGTATAAAGCCACTCAACCACACGGTTGCCAGAAATGATCGCCATGCCCTCGGTATCAAAGGTCCCAAATAAACTGGTTGTGGGATAGGTAACTGTGGCTGTCCAGTAGGGTTTTGAATTCCAAATCTGTGGCCGAGCTGAGCCCCAGCCCTTAATGCTCGAAGCCTTAATGGATTTCACTTCCCCTTTTTGGATACTGGCTAGCATCACAGTGTAGCCTCGACCACTCTTCTGGGGCTCCGGTCCCAAAGCGGCTGCATATTTTTCTCTCTCACTGGCAGTCATTGGCCTGGGCACATCATCTCGATAAGCACTATCCGGGACAACCGGGGGCAAGACAACAGGATCATCCTCGGGCTCGAACCCTGGTTCATCCTCGGGCTCGCTCTCTGGTTCATCCTT
>CALCSP010000350.1 GCA_937893785.1 uncultured Verrucomicrobiales bacterium | reverse complement strand
TGATGCCACCATCACGATCAACCTAATTGATCCCAGCCAAGATGGCGACGGTGACGGTTTGCCGGATATCGTAGAAACCAACACCGGCACCTTTGTTTCAGAGAATAATACCGGTACTAACCCCGCCAAACCCGATAGTGATGGCGATGGCTTCAATGACGGCGTTGAAGTCGCAGCAAGATCCAATCCCAATGACGCCGACAGCACACCGGAGGGAAATACCTTCACCCCGTTTGCCCTCAGTATCACTCCTTCCCGCCTGCCCTCAGGCGCCATCGACCGGCTGATAATCAGTTTCCCGACAAGAAATGGGAAAAGCTACCGGATCGAGGAATCCGTCGACATGAAGACCTGGCGGACCCGTGAGTCTGGCATCACCGGCAACGGCGAAACCATCCAGCGCAACTTCCCCGCTGAAGGCAGCCAGATGCTCCTACGGGCAAGTGAGGAGTAAACTCGAGAAAAGGTGACTACTCACCCAGCGCAAGGCAAGTCGCGTGAATGAAGGAGATGACCGATTGTCCTTATCCCTGTATTTCAATTTGAGCCCATCCCCTTATTGGTGCATAGGTTGCAAAGCCGAAATGCCCAAATTTTCTAACGGAGGGGTGGCAGAGCGGTTGAATGCACTGGTCTTGAAAACCAGCAGGCCGAAAGGTCTCGTGGGTTCGAATCCCACCCCCTCCGCCATTTCTTACAGGAAATAACGAAAAGCCACCTGATGGCTGCACTCAATTGAGTGACACTAACGCGAACTGGCCGGCTTCAGCCTCAACTTTCCCTCTTTTGACGCCTTTTTGACATCCTCAAGAAGAACCTCCACTGCTTTCATGAGTTGGCGATCCTTCCCGGCAGATAATTCTCCAGGAAGAGGCCAAATGATGTGGTGAGGAACGGCCCCGTTGCGCTCCATGTCCTCGCCATTTGGTAAATACCAACCACGAAACGGCATCCGAATTGATCCTACATCCATGATGGACTTTGACCCCGTTGAAATCACTCCCCCCGCCGTCGGGACTCCAACCAGTTTACCACGCCCGAGGTTCTTGATCGCATGACTGAATATCTCGGCATTGCTAAAGCTATTCTGATTGCACAAAACCACGATGGGCTTATCCCAGGTTGCATAAACTCTGCGGTCCCCTGGGTAACCGATACCACCACCCCTAGGAACAGTCCGGGCATGGTTGGGTGCAATTAAAACAGTCAACAAGTGATCAGCAGTGAACCCTCCACCATTGTTGCGCACATCAATAACAAGTCCATCTTTACCCACACCTTGAG
>CALCSP010000349.1 GCA_937893785.1 uncultured Verrucomicrobiales bacterium | reverse complement strand
TTTTCTGTTTCTCCTTTTTGCTCAATTTCAAGCAACAAGAATTCTATACCGAGATCCACAAGAGCATCGCGCACGGCCTTACACCTCTTACCACTAAGTTCACGGTTGTAAGATGCATCACCATAAGGATCAGTATATCCCAGCAAGGCAAGGCTAGCTCCCGGAACCTTGTCAAATCTCTCTGCCAGCACAGATAATTTTACGCGTTCCTCCGGATTAATCTTGAAACTGGTGCTATCAAAATAGATAACCGTCTCAGCGACCGCCTTTTCAAGGGCCGCAATATCTTCATCAGTTGGGCCTACGGGCTTTGCCAGAATCAGGTCAATCACCCGCTTATACCTAGGATGCTCAACAGCAACCCCATCCGCATTCGGAGTGGGAAAGGCATTTTCGACAAGTGCTTGCAAAACATCTCCCCCAACAGGATTCTTCACTTCTGCCTCTAAGGCCACCTGCGGAAACTCACCGTCACTATCTTCGTGAATGGAAAGTGCCCCCCAATGGACATTGAGAATAAATGGCTCCATCAGTTCGCACATAGTCTCCACCCAGGGCGCATCACTCACATTCACACCAGTTTCGATTTCATTAACTGGCGATGGTTGCCCTTCTTCCAGTGCACTCGTTACTGATTTCATCAACTGATTCACCAGTTTCTCATCAGGCAATATACCTTTTAGTCGAAAAACTTGATCCTCACCTCGAGATATCACGAAACTAGCTGGCTCAGGCGCCACGAAAACTTGCAACCGGTTGTCAACCTCGATCGATATCCCATTGAATATCTGTGAAGTCGTTTCATCAATACTCTGCTTCATTTGCTGACCGCGCACTGTTCCATCCATCATAAATCTGTCCTCTTCAGCAATCACCCGCAATTCCTCGACCTCAGTAACCAGTGCCGGCAAAATGCGTATCAATGGCGTCTCCCATAACGCCGACCTGACATGATCCCCGATGACCAATTGCTCACTGATATTCACATCAGCACGATTTCCCTGAAGCAATTCCACAATACGCTCCTTGAATCCCTGTCCACGAATCTGGCCATTAATCATAAAATCTCCGTCCTTGACCTGCTCGATGGTGAGCGCAGGAGGATCAGGAGCCCGAACAATGGAAAGCTTACCAATAATCTCCATTGTACTACTTGAGAAATGGGATCTTACTCTGGACATGATGTCTTCCTGTCGCTGCTTTGTGAAAACCTCGCCGGAAACTAGGAGTTTATTATCGAGCATCTCAAGACGAGCATTTCCTGAAACCATTTCCTGAAACTCCCCAAACCATTTACTTATTCGTTCCAGCCTGGCTGATGGTCGGATGTGTGCCTCGACCCTCATTCCACCCTGTAGCTTTTTTCCCGGCTTCAATTGCCCGCGTAAAAGATCCTCAATCCCATTTGCACTGTCGACACTCCCTAGTCGACCATCAAGCAACCAACCATCATCCACCTGTTGTATCACTAACTCAGGAAACTCAAGGGGCCTGACAACTATAGCATTTTCGATGACACGAATACCTTTCACTCTCCTTATAGCCTGAAGGACCTGCTGTAACTGCTCC
>CALCSP010000348.1 GCA_937893785.1 uncultured Verrucomicrobiales bacterium | reverse complement strand
TTTTCCCAGGCAAGCCGACTGCTAAACCCTCGGACAGCTGCATCCTTGGAATCCGAGGCTGGCATTGTGGATAGATACTCGCTGGCCGCGGTCGGATCCCGCACGGCCCATTGGTGCATTGCCCGATGCATGCCGATGTTCTGGCCATTTCCGGCGGGAAGTGACTCCAACCAGTTAACAGCAGCCTGAGCATCTCGCGTCGCCCAGTTATGACCGACCTCTCCAATGACACCAGCACTGGAAGGCTCACCGCTAAAATCCGTAGCCCATGATGCCGCTGCCTCAGGGTCCGATCTCGCAAAATGACCAGCCATACGATGCATTGCCATGTCCCTCATCTTGCCTTCCGGTAAGCCTTCCGACCAAAGCGCCGCATCAGCAGGGGAATCAGAACGCATCACTGCACCTGCAACAATGTGTATCATTCCCTCAGCTCCCTCATGCCCGCTTGCCACCATGTCTTGAACGAACTGACTTGCCGATGAAGGATCATTATCAGCCAGCCCCTGAACCAATCCTCGCATGAGATGGTTGCGCAAGTCACCAGGCTCAAGCTTGCGATCCTTCAGCAGTGGATCAAAGCCAGGATTATTCTCCATATCTAGATCTTCGAACCAATTTAAAGCGGCAATCGGATTGGCGCTCGCCCATCCTGCGAGGGCAGGCGCCATATCATCCTCCTCCGTGTCAGCCCCGAACATCACCGCATCAGCCCCCCCCACAGATCCCCAGGCATAATGAAATTCACGGAACTCAGCACTGCGATGATCCATGTGCTCAATCTGTTTGCGCACCTGCAAGGCATTCTCTGCAGTCATTCCCGCCAGCAGGGCCGTAAATGCCATCCTCCGCTCAATCGGGTTTGTGCCCTTGCGGAACTGCTCACCCAGAATCTCAATATCACCACCTGAAAGCTTACGTAACAAGGGTTGCAATGCACCCGATTGACCGTTGTCTCCAACCGGTTTTCCTGCCGGAGTTACGCCTAATGCACCCTTGACGGCTTCCCTTTTCTCACCGCGATCAGCCAAACCACTTTTGCCCACTCCACCAACCGGCCCTGCAACATCAACACCTTGGTTGGCCGGGAAAAATTTGGCCCCAATAGCAAATGAGAGGATAGCCGCCAAGATCCATAATCCATGCAGTAATAAATTGTTTTTCATCGCCAACAAAAGCTTCTATCAAGCTGATTAATTATTCCCTTTTAATGACTCGGTCCCAATCAGCTCCACACTGATGATTTCCAATCCTGCCCTCTCCTCATGTGTAAGGGCCCAGCAATCGAACACCTCCAAGCCAAGAGATGAACTCGGGAAATAGTTCCTTGCCGACTTCATGGACACGACAGGAATCTCAAGTTCAAATTCCCCATCCGGATTGCCACTGGTATCAACCTCACGCACAGCAACGTATTTGCCGGCAAACCCGCCTCGTGGGTGATTACCCGTAAAACCAAAAATGACCCGGTTACTTGAAGTCATCCTGCCACGCACAAGGAAACGGGCATCCTTACTCAGACGAACAGGAACACGATTCGTTGCGGACACGCCGATATTTACCGAATAGTGCAAATCCGGCTCCCTTCCTTCATCAACCCAGAGGCATGACTTGGCCCGCAGCCGCATCGGGTATTGTGCAATGGGCAGCTGCAAGTCCCCGCGGCGAGCATCCCGGGGAAACTGGCTCTGCCATCCATCAACCGATTTCCATGGAAATCCCGGAACACCGTGAGGAATGGCCTTGAATTCAGATTCCTTCTCCAGCGCCGCCACCACCAGGTGATTGGCGGGAACTTCCTGCACGCTTCCATCAGCCAGTCTCTCGACACTGACCAGTCCCTCATTGACGGAAAGCCGGGTAGATTCAACGCCTGCACTCACATTAAACTGGGTACCAAGAACCTCTGCCTCTGCAGAAGGGGTCACCAACCGCATCGGCTTTCCCGGAGGCTGGGCAGTGACATCCGCCGAGAGGTCTCCCCGGCGCAAATGGATAAACTTCCCCTGTGTTCCATCAGACAAGGTCAATAACGCCGCACCTGAAACCCAGATCGTAGACCCATCAAGAAACTCAATCTCAGCCCATGAATTCGAAGCCAATGTCTCCAGCATCCCACCCTCGATCAGGTCTCCCTCGTTGAGATTATCAACCATCTGCCCTCCGTCACCCGTCCAGGCAATGGTTCCGCTCAACTTCACAATCCGCGCAATGGAAGGCGGCTCAGCAGGCCCCGGCTGGATAAAGAACAGGATGGCCAACACGATAGCAGCAGCTCCAGCCAGCAATGTGATCGTGCTCACCTTACGGCGCGTTATCGCGGAATCCGCGGCAACCACATCCAGCGACTTGCTTTGCTGCAAGTCAACATGCAACCCCAGATAATGCAGGTAGCGCTGCTGCGCTTCGGGGTATTCCTCCAGGATCTCTTCCAACTCGACAAGCTCCTCAGCAGAGATGGTTTCCTCAACCAACAGGGAGAGCAAACTGTTCAGTCTTTCCTTCCAGTCATAGGAATCAAGCATCACTCCACCCCTCCTTTCTCATTCTCCTACCAACACACTCAAGAAGCTGCCCACGAATTTTTTCCAGGGCATAATAAAGCTTATGCATTCGGACACCTGTTCGCTCCGCTTCCTGCTTGACTGCCCCGTGCCGCCCGTAGCGCAGTTTTACCCACTTACGCTGCTGCGGATTGAGCTTCTCTAAACACTTTTTCAACGCCTTGCGCCTGACATCCATGACCGGAGCTTCCTGCTCATGTGCCGCGTTGATTTTTTCAAGCAATGGGCTCGAAAAGACCAACCGCTCGCGAGCCTGTCGCTGGCGCCACTTCAATACCTCCAGCCAAGCGAACCGGATCGCCCAAGGCAGAAAAGGCCTTGTCTGATCATAATGGTCCCACTTCTCCCATAACTTGACGGAAACCTCCTGCAAAACCTCCCCGGCATCCACTGCTCTGGGAATCATCATGTAGAGATAACGCTCCACTTCCGCCTGATGGCGGGTCCAAAGACGGACAAATTCAGAACCGGGATCCATACTCATCAAGTCACTTGCCAGCAAAAACCTACCGGGAACGTTCTGGAATTTTTCCGGGAGCCGCCTTGTTTTTCTTGCCGGAAGCCGATCCAGCCCTGGCTTCCGCACCCAGTTGCTTTCTGTAAGCCTGTAGTCTCTTTTCTCCGTCCTCCTTGGATATCTTCCCTTCCTTGACAGCCATGGCTATCCTCTTGGCAACAGCTTCATATTTCGCCCTTGGCGTTTCGGGTCGCTTTGCAGATTGTTCCCCGCTCTGAGGCCTCTTTTCGCCACCCCACAGCCTCTTCTTTATTTCAGCCAGCTTTCTCCCCGCATCCTCTTTGCTTAACTTACCAGATTTCACTTCGGAAATGATTTGTTTTTCTGCCTGCTCATAGCGTGCCTTTCGCGGGTCTGACCTTTCACCGGCATCATTCTTCTTCACCTGCTGCTGCTTCTCCGGCCAGATTTCACTCTTCAAGGCAGAAAGCTTTTTCTCAGCATCTGCCTTTGACATTTTTCCACTCTTTACGCCACTCCAGATTTTTTCCTCAAGTTCACGGAATTTCGATTCACGCCCGTCGACTTGTTTTTTCTTTCCTGCCCATTCTCCTTTACCTCCCGCCATTTCTTTCTTGATCACCTCAAGTTTTTTGATGGCAT
>CALCSP010000347.1 GCA_937893785.1 uncultured Verrucomicrobiales bacterium | reverse complement strand
TCGAAGAGTGGATTTCGGAGGATAAGGGTAATACTTGGCGAATGAATCGCGACCTCACGCCGGATAGAAAACGGTATCCTGGGTGGCGCTTTAATCATATCCAGCCTGTTGTACGGGCGAACGGTGAGATCGTTGATGGTATGCTGCTTTTCTATGGCTGGCAGGATAATGATTTGCCCGCGGCAAAATCTTTCCTATTACACGAATGATTATTACAAAGCACTGAAGCGCACGCGTTTGAGGGCGTGTCACTTAGTGCAAGCGTTCGGCTTTAATAAGAAACTAGAAATCTACTTATGAATACCTCAAAAAGAGTCCGACCACTGTTCTTTATTTTATGCGGCATTTCTTTTTGGAGCACCGCAATGATCGCGAATGCGAACGAGGAGAGGGCGACGAGTATCATTATGCTCTGGCCCAAGGATACTGCGAATCAAGACGACACAGGTATGGGAACGCCGAAGCCCGATCGTGGGGATGGGCACATACGCCTCACCGATATAACCAAGCCTTCAATGCGCTATTTCCCGGCTCCCGCTACGAAAAAATCTGCGCCCGCGGTCATTTTATGTCCCGGGGGAGGATACAGCCATCTTGTAACTACGAAAATGGAGCCGATTGCCAAGTGGCTCAATCAACACGGAGTCTCTGCCTTTGTCTTGATATACCGGGCCCCAAAAAAACGTAAAGATGCCTTTCAGGATATTCAGCGAGCTGTCCGGATTGTCCGCTCGCGAGCATCAGAGTGGAACGTAGACCCAAGGCGGATTGGCGTAATGGGCTCTTCAGCGGGAGGGCACCTTGCGGCCCGGGTTAGTACTGGATTTGATGTTCAAACCTATCAGGCAGTAGATAAGCATGACGGTGTCAGCTGCAAACCGGACTTTACGGTTTTGCTTTACCCGGCCTATATGAACAAGGGTGCGGAGCTGAGTAAAGAGTTCACCGTTTCCAGTGAAATCAGCCCAACCTTGATTGTATCAGCCAAAGACGACAAGGGCTTCTTTCCCGGGAGTCCCATTTATGCCAAAGCACTGAAAGAAGCCGGTGCATCCATTCGTGTCCATTTTTTTGAGAAGGGCGGTCACGGATTTTCCCTTCGGCCAAAACAGCACCCACTTTCCACTTGGCCTGACCTTTGTTTGCAATGGTTTAGGGACAAGGACATTCTTCCACAAAAATCACACCTATAATCAAAAATTGAAAACAACAATCAACATAATATCGACTGTTCTCTACGCACTTCTGTTACTCCTGCCCGCATCACTCAGCGCAGCCGAGCAGATTACCGTCAAAACCAAGTTCATCGAGTCAAGCAAGAGAGCTATTCCGCACGATCTGGCAAAGCTCGCCAAGGTGAAGGGGATCGATATCATGACTGCTCCCAGCGTCATCATCAAGTCAGGGCAGCAAGGACAGATCGAAGTCATTCGCGAACATCAGCCCGCAAGTGTCGCACCCAGTGTCTTTAAACCCGTCGCTGTCGGCACTACCCTTCGCGTTACTCCACACCTCAAAGGTGACAAAATAGCCTTCACTTTTCGATTTACGGTTTCGGAGCTCATCACCAACAACGCGCCAGAAGGACAGACGCGCAGTGAGATTTCCTCTCGTGATCTCTATGTTTCTGGCACTTGCAAAGATGGCGAAGAAGTCTGGTTCGATTACCTTGATCCAAACAGTGCGAAGAAGATTACTGTTTGGATGCTACTCACAACCAAATAAAAGTGCTAAAAATTCGGAGCACCCAACCCGCTACCGCGCGTAAGTTACTCCAAACGATAGCACAAATTACCCCGCGACTCTCGACGCCGAATAATTCTCAATTACATCTTCTCCTGATTAATAACTCTTAGATGATTTCTTCTCCCAACAGATTTATCTTCTTTTTGGTTTTGGCAGTATCCTTGTTTTGCCGCGTGCCCATTACCGCACAACCTCAAGTTCTTTTGCCCAAAAGCATCGAGACTTTTTTCGAGAACTATTGCTTTGATTGTCATGATGCAGACACCGCTAAGGCAGACCTCGACCTCGAGAGTCTGACCCGCTCCATCGTGAATGTCGCAGACGCCGAAAACTGGCAGGATATTCTGGATCAACTCAATTCGGGTGAAATGCCCCCAAAGAAGAAAACACAACCGAGCAAGAATGAATTGGCAAAGGCGGTGGGTGATCTCACGGAAGCTCTGCAAGCCGCTCAGAAGACGCTCAAGGACAGCGGCGGGGAAATCGCCCTGCGCCGAATCAATCGCCGAGAATACGAAGCGACCGTGAAGGAGTTGCTGGGGATTCGCATCATGGCCCAGGGACTGCCCGACGATCCGAGTGGCCGTTTCGACACCATTGGCCAGAACCAGTCACTCAGCTCCCTCGATCTAGAAAACTACTTCGAGCAGGGGCAGGAGGTCATTCGTACGGCAATGCACTGGGCAGTGCAACCGAGGGCAAAGGCCAGAGTGGAGCGGAAGGATTTTGCGAATTCTGGAAAAATGGAAAGAAATATCTACAAGATCCTCGAAAAGGTTCAGGTGGTGCATGAAACCGACCGCTCCTATAAGGAAGTAGGCCTGACCGAATACGAATGGAATCGTTATAATCGGGGCTCCCAAAAATACCCACGGCACGCTGAGTATCGGGATCGAAGAAACCTCGCTGCCTACTACAGCGACAACCTGAAGTATCACCCTATAGGACGCATGCTGCCGATCCGGAACCTGGTCAACAGCATGGGAATTTCTTT